>JAZROC010000178.1:0-4713 GCA_045648525.1 Clostridia bacterium | reverse complement strand
TGCAAAGCGCGCTGAAGAAAAGGGTCAGGGCGGCGGTTATACAAGAATTATCAAGATGGGTCCCCGTCGTGGTGATTGCGCTGAGAAGGTAATTCTTGAGCTCGTTGACTAATTTATACAGAACGCAATAAATTCTTGCAGACATAAAGACCGACTAAAAAGTCGGTCTTTATTTATTTGTGTCACGTAAGTTTTATTGCGTTCTGTGGTTTGAAATAGGATATCACAGGACAGAATTTTGCAAACATTATATGCTGAAAAATGTTGAAATTTGTTTGCATGGTGTAGTTTTAATTTTGACATAATAAATATTTTTCCAAAATACTTGCAAATAATGAAAAACTATGATAAGATATGAATGCCAAACAAACTGAATAAACAGAAATAGGGATATTTTCTCATTTTATTGGGATAATTATATCCTTTTATAATAATACTATTTTTTGAATTTGGTAAAAATGCAAATTCCGTTTAATAGTATTGTTAGGATTTATATCCCCTTTCTGTTAAAGTTTGTTTGGCGACAA
Source organism: Clostridia bacterium (assembly GCA_045648525.1). Lineage (GTDB taxonomy): Bacteria > Bacillota > Clostridia > Christensenellales > QALW01 > UMGS1322. Next base: position 4,186 of record JAZROC010000178.1, on the reverse strand, counting down.
CTGGAGTCTGCGTTTTTCGGTGCGTTGATTTCGGTTGACGCACTTTTTTGTTTTTTGGAGGGAAAAATGAAAGAAAAGATAGTGGATATACTTAAAAAAAATAAAATTGCTTTATTCATCATTGTGGCTATTATAGCAATTGTAGCTATATTAATCGGTCAAAACAGCAAAAGCAATTTGGTGGGAAACTGGAAAATAGCCGATATAAAAGAATGGCAAGAATATGATGGAAATTATTATAATGACGAGTTTCCTTATAGACTTGAATTGTTTAGTGATGGAACAGGAATAAGTGTAGAAAAAAGTTATAGCAGTTCTAATTCTATAACTTGGCATGCTGATAATGGAAGATTGCGTATTAATGGAAATGTGTTTGAGTACAAAATAGTATTTGGAAAGTTAATATTAAAATATGAGAAAAATGAAAAGAGTTACACAATGAAGTATAAACGTAATTAAAAATGTTGAATACTTATTTCAAATGTTAAATAGAAGTTTTAATAATTTTAGTTAGATAATATTAAAATCTATAACGCACCGAAAGCAATAAACCTTTCCTGATTTTGGGAGAGGTTTATTTGTGTATAAATCAAAAAGTATTTATAACTAAAATCTATTATGGGTATTTGAGATATATTAGAACTGACACTCACAGCGAAATCGCGCCTTGGCTTGTGCGTTTTCTCGCACTTTGTGGTTTGTTGTAAAATATCGCATAATAAAAACACCCTATGACTAAAAATCATAGGGCGTTTTGGTGTTAAATTGTACTGAGTGATAAATATAAATTGGTTACTTAATTTCCTTACCACAGTAAGGACAGTATTTACCAAAAGATTGTTTTATTTTTCCACAATGCGGACAACGAGTAGTTTTCAGGCAAATCAGACTGCAAAAAAAGATTATAAAAGCAACCAGTCCTACATAAACCCAAGTATAGTTTGCAACGTCATTATTAAAAATCATTATTCCACCAATACTCCAAGCAAAAACAAAGACAATAATTGATATTATTGCTAAGCAAATTGCAACCTTTTTCATACAATCACACTCTTTTTACAAATTTAAGTTCTATTTATCTTTTTTATTAAAAAATTTGCGTTTTACGAAGAAAAGTCCGCCTAACCAAAATGGCAAGGTAAAGAAAATTATCTTATAGTTGCCGTCTCTTACTGCAATGTAGCAGACAACGGCAAGGAAGATGAACCAAGATAGAAGGAATGTTATTTTAAATAATATATCAAAAATCAAAGCAACTTTTAATTGGTTAAATAGCATTGTAAGATTTTTTCCGATACTTACTATGGAACAAAGTAAAAATGGAGCAAAAATGATTTTGGGGCTTGTTGTTCTGAATACAAAATATAACAAGATTGCCAAGGCAATAAGTGCTATTATCAGTTTGCGAACAATCAATACTCTTTTCATTTTTACTTCCTTTATTAATAGTTGTTGTAATGCTGATTTTATAAATATTCTACCGTTTCGCTTATTGGTTTACATTTTTCGTGCAAATCAAGAGGAGTAGCATCGTCAGCCGGCTTTCCCATAACGAGTAATGCCACGGGGTCAATGTTTTCGGGAATAGAAAAGGCTTCTCGCATTTTAAAGGGGTCAAAGTGCATAACCCAGCAAGAGCCGATACCCTCTTCCCACGCGCCAAGCATAAGATGGGTTGTTACGATCGAAGCGTCGATAATGCCTGACTGGGCGCCGTCGTATTTTCTCGTCCAACACTGATTTTTGTCGTAACATATAAGCATCGCGCAAGGTGCATCAAAGTGACATTTCGTGCAGGATTTTAATTTCTCTATAGCGCAATCGGTATTTAAAACGTATATTTTTTGTGGCTGATTGTTGCATCCGGTAGGTGCAACGTTGCCATATTCAAGAATTTTATTGATTTTTTCTTCCGAAATGTGTTCGTTTTTAAATTTTCTCACAGAAAATCGATTTTTTGCAAGTTCATAAAAGCTCATAAGGTTGACTCCTTTAAAAATTTTACATGATTATTATAATATATTGGCGTTTGGATAGTCAAGGAAAGATTAAAGTGTGTAAGAAGAACGATACCAAAATAGCAATATTTGCAAACTGTGCACAAAAAACTAAAAAAATGCAATATTTGCTTGACACAATTTTGTAATAGAAGTATAATGGGCATTACTAAATGAAAAGGAAGTGTTATTTTGGAAAGATATTTAGTTGGCTTTACCCTTTTGGGAGCCTTAGCCGCATTGTTGTTCGCGGTATTTACAGCAAAAAAGATAATGAAGTTTCCTGAAGGAACAGATAAAATGAAGAAAATATCCCTATCCATACGTCAGGGCGCAAACGCATTTTTGAAGCGTCAGTATGCAGTTGTAGGGGTATTTTTTGCTTTTATGTTCATTGTATTGTGTGTAATGGCAGCGTTTAAGCTTCTTACTCCCTTCGTCCCCTTTGCTTTTGTAACGGGCGGTTTCTTCTCGGCTCTTTCAGGCTTTATCGGTATGAAAATAGCAACTGCTTCAAATGCAAGAACGGCTTTTGCCGCATCGGATAGCCTTAACAAAGGTCTTCGTGTTGCTTTTTCCGCAGGCTCCGTTATGGGCTTTACCGTTGTTGGCTTAGGTATGCTTGATATTTCAATATGGTTCTTCTTGCTCAAGTTTGTTTTCCATCTTGATGCGGCAGAAATTACAAGTGCGATGCTTACCTTCGGTATGGGCGCATCTTCAATGGCTCTTTTTGCACGTGTTGGCGGTGGTATTTATACAAAAGCGGCTGACGTTGGCGCTGACCTTGTTGGTAAGGTTGAAGCAGGTATTCCTGAAGATGACCCTCGTAACCCCGCAGTTATTGCTGATAACGTTGGTGATAACGTTGGTGACGTTGCAGGTATGGGCGCTGACCTTTACGAATCATACGTTGGTTCGGTAATTTCCGCTTCTGCGTTAGGCGTTGCGGCATTTAACGGTAATTTCAACGCAATGGCATTGCCTTTGCTTATTGCATCTGTTGGTATTCTTTTCTCAATTTTAGGTACTTTCCTCGTAAAAACGAAAGAGGGTGCAAGTCAGAAAGCACTTCTCAACGCATTGAGCAGAGGAACAAATTTCTCGGCAATTCTTATTGCAATTATATCATTCCCTCTTGTGTGGTTTATTCTTGGCAAAGAAAACTGGATGATATATTTTGCAATTCTTGCAGGTCTTGCGGCAGGCGTTCTGATAGGTAAAGCAACTGAATACTATACTTCAGATACCTTTAAACCTACAAGAAAATTAGCCGCATCATCAGAAACAGGTAGTGCAACCACTATTATTTCAGGTCTTTCATTAGGTATGCTTTCAACGGCACTTCCTATTGTCATTGTTGCAATTTGTATTTTAGTTGCGTACTTTGTTGCAGGCGGTAAAGATAGCTCTGCAATGGGTCTTTACGGTATTGCTCTTGCCGCAGTTGGTATGCTTTCAACTTTAGGTATTACCCTTGCTACCGATGCTTACGGTCCTGTTGCTGATAACGCAGGCGGTATTGCAGAAATGTCCGGAATGGAAAAAACTGTGCGTGAAAGAACAGATGCTCTTGATGCATTAGGCAACACCACTGCCGCAACGGGTAAAGGTTTTGCTATCGGTTCAGCGGCACTTACCGCACTTGCATTAATGGCTTCTTATATTGAAACCGTTATGGCAAAGGGTGGCGACGTAACAAATTTAAGTCTTATGAATCCTACGGTGCTTGTTGGTCTTTTCATTGGCGCATGCTTGCCTTTTGTTTTTGCCGCACTTACTATGGAATCTGTTGGCAGGGCGGCACAAAGTGTTGTGATTGAAGTGCGTCGTCAGTTTAAGGAAATTGTTGGTCTTATGGAAAATAAGGCTGAACCCGATTATGCAAAATGCGTTGACCTTTGTACAAAGGCAAGTTTAAAGGAAATGATACTTCCTACAGTTGTTGCAGTTATCGTGCCCGTTATTGTTGGTATGGTTTTAGGCGTTACAGGTGTTGTTGGTATGCTTGCAGGCGCAACGGCAACAGGCTTCTTAATGGCTGTGTTTATGTCAAATTCAGGCGGTGCGTGGGATAATGCCAAAAAGCACATTGAAAGCGGAGTTCACGGCGGAAAAGGTTCTGACAGTCACAAAGCCGCAGTTGTTGGCGATACTGTTGGTGACCCCTTCAAAGATACTGCAGGTCC
>JAZROC010000177.1:0-3860 GCA_045648525.1 Clostridia bacterium | reverse complement strand
GCAGTTGGTATGGCAACAAACATACCGCCCCACAACCTTTGCGAAGTTATCGACGGTGTTGTTGCGTTAATTGAAAATGCCGACGTTACAATTGAAGAGCTTATGGAGCATATAAAGGGACCTGACTTCCCCACTGCCGCGCAGATTATGGGCATTTCAGGTATCCGTGATACTTATATGACAGGTCGAGGCAGAATAGTTATCCGCGCAAAGCACGAAATTGAGCAGATGACCGCCGACCGCCAGAGAATAATTATTACTGAAATTCCTTATCAGGTAAACAAGGCTCGTTTAATTGAGCGCATTGCCGAGCTTCATAAGGACAAGCAGTTTGAAGGTTTATCTGACCTTCGCGACGAATCCAACAAAGAGGGTATGCGTATCGTTCTTGAATTAAAGAAGGACGTTAACCCACAGGTTATACTTAATTTCCTTTACAAACACACACAGCTTCAGGACAGTTTTGGTGCCATTATGCTTGCCCTTGTTGACGGTGAGCCTCGCATACTTAACCTTAAGGAAATGCTCTATTACTATCTTGAGCATCAGAAGGAAGTAGTTGTAAGAAGAACTAAATACGACCTTGACAAAGCTCTTGCAAGAGCGCACCTTGTTGAAGGCTTCCTTCGCGCTTTGGATATTATTGATACGGTTATCGCACTTATCCGTTCAAGCCAGACATCCGAAATTGCAAGAAACAGACTTATGGAAGAGCTTGACTTCTCATTAGAGCAGGCAAAAAGCATTCTCGATATGCGCTTACAGCGTCTTACCGGATTAGAGAGAGAAAAGCTTCAGGAAGAATTTAACGAGCTTCAGGAGAAAATTGCTTACTATCGCTCAATTCTTGCCGATCCTCAGATGGTTCTTGACATTATCAAGGAAGAACTTCTCGTTATCAAGGACAAGTACGGTGATGACAGAAGAACCGAAATTACCGCTTCCTCTGACGAAATTGACTATGAATCACTTATTCAGCAGGAGGATATGGTTGTTACAATGACTCACTTCGGCTACATTAAGCGCGTTCCTGCCGACACTTACCGTGCACAGAACCGCGGTGGCAAGGGTATAACGGGCATAACAACCCGTGACGAAGACTTTGTTGAAAGAGTTTTAGTTGCAAATACCCACACCGATATGTTGTTCTTTACAACGCGCGGACGTGTGTTCCAGTTAAGATGCTATCAGGTACCTGAAGCAGGCAGAACCGCCAAGGGTAGTGCAATCGTTAACCTTCTTAACCTTGACGGTGGTGAAAAGGTTACAACCGTTATCACTCTCCCTGAAGGCGACGAAGCAAGAGAAAATATGAATCTCGTTATGGCAACACGTCAGGGCTTCATTAAAAAGACGGCTCTTTCCGAATACAATATCCGCAAAAACGGTCTTATTGCCATCGTTCTCCGCGAAGGTGATGAACTTGTTAACGTTGAGCTTTCAAACGGTGAAAATGACGTTTTATTGGCAACCAGCAAGGGTAAAGCAATCCGCTTTGAAGAAAAGCTTGTTCGTCCTATGAGCCGTGCTACAATGGGTGTTACTGCAATTAATCTTCAAGATGACGACTTTGTTGTTAATATGGCAGTTTTAAAGGGCGATTCCGAAATTCTTACCATTACTGAAAACGGCTTTGGTAAGCGCACCGAATCAGGCGAATACCGTGTAACAGGCAGAAATTGCAAGGGTATTATCACCCACAACCTGACCGAAGAAACCGGTAATATCGTTGATATGGCTTCAGTTACAGGCGAAGAAGATATTATGCTTATCACCTCTGACGGTACCATCATCCGCACCGAAGTTGGTCAGATTCGCTCAATGGGCAGGTCAACAAAGGGCGTAAGAGTAATGCGCATTAAAGACGGTGTTAAGGTTGTTGCCGTTGCAACTGCACCACACGAAGAAGAAAAGCCGGAAGATGCTGAAATTATAGAAAATACAGAAGCAACAGAAAATACAGAAGTTAACGATACTATAGAAACGCTGTAATGAAAGGAATTTTATAAAATGCTTAAAAAAATTCTTTTAACCGTCGGTGCAATTATATTAGGTCTTAACTTTGGTATAATAGCAGGCTTTTCACCTATAATTCTTCTTATTACATTGGTGCTTTTCCCCGAGGACGCACTTAACGAAACAGTTATGATTGTCACAAGCTTTATATGTGCTTTCATTGCAGGCATCAGCACTTATATTTATGCCTACAAGAAAAAACGCGAACACGAAAGTCCTAACCTTTACGGTATGGCACTTGCCATAAGTTTTGTAATAGGCGCAATTTTAATGGCAATTTTCCTGTTCATCTATCTTGGCGACCCAAATAACGCATTGCCCAACAGATTATTATAATTTTAAAGGAGTGGTTTTTAGCCACTCCTTTTATTTGACATTTTGCGAATTTTGTTGTATTATAGTTCCATCAATTACACGAGGTGTCCCGAACAGATGATCCAATATTTTTCAGCAATACCTATTCTTTTAACAACGCTTATTTGCCTGATGTTTTTGTCAGTTATAAATAAACAGATTTTACGTTCTCACAAGATAGGCTTTTTAGTATTATTCCCCTGTATTTTTTTCATTACGATATGTGAAGCTGTTACTATTCTGCTTGACGGTGCCGCAGTTAAATTTATGCCATTTCACTTTTTAGCAAACTATTTCGGCTTTTTATTAACTCCCGTCGTCCTTGCGTTTTTCGCATCATCTATAGGCAGATTTCATCGCAGCAAGTTTGCTTCTATCGGTATTTCCGCTTATTTTATTTTGTATAACGTTTTAGTCTTTTCAAAGCAATTATTTTTTATTGACGAGCAAAACATCTACCACCGCGGAAATTTATTTTACATTTACATAATTGCATATATCGTCGCAACGTTGTATTTATTCTATGAATCCTTCCGCTACTCGTCAAAGGGATTTTTATATCACGAAATATTTGCCTATTTCCTGTGTTTTTTGTTCCTTGCACTCACTTCCCTTCAGGTATTTTTTCCGAAAATATATTTGACGAGAATAACCGTAGTGTTGCTTTCCTGCATATACTACGCCTATAACGTTGAGTTTTCAAGCCTTTTCGACCAACTTACAGGTTTGCTTAATCACGGAACGTTCCAGAAAAAATCCGCAAAAATAAAGCATCAGCAAATCGTAGTTATTTTAGATATTGATAACTTTAAATTTATAAATGATAATTACGGTCACCAATACGGTGATGACTGTTTAAGTATGGTTTCACGCACCATTAAATTGATCTTTGGTTCATACGGACATTGTTTCCGTCTGGGCGGTGATGAGTTTGCCATAATTTTAAGAAAAAACACTGACATAAATGCATTAATCTCCCGCTTTGAAAAAGCCATTACAGACCAATTTGAAAACTCAAAATTCCCCTTAACCGTTTCTGTGGGCTATTCAAAATACGAAGACGGCGAGCCTGCCGAAGACGCAATAAAGCGCGCAGATTTTAATATGTACACCGCAAAAAATCAACGCAAAAAGGAACACAGAACAACCGACGACAAACAAATTTCCTTTTTATAACAGTTCAACTTCGTTACATAGGCTTAAATTATTATAATATCAAAGGAGTGGTTTTCAGCCACTCCTTTTTTTGTTGATATAAAAAAGGACGAAGCTTTCCGTCCTTTTTGAAAAATAAGTTAAAACAACGACTAAAATCGAGGGAGTTTACGTACCACAGAGTGCGAGAAAATTCGCAAATCAGGGGCGCGTCGTCAGCACAAGCTACGCTTTACGCTTTACGCAATTGCGAAAAGCTTTTTGGCTTCGCTGTGCTTCCTCTTTCCCAAAATGCAACACTGCATTTCGGGGACCCTTTTTAGCAAGGAGCTTAC
>JAZROC010000176.1:0-2246 GCA_045648525.1 Clostridia bacterium | reverse complement strand
AAGACCGCTTGGCCTCCGACTTAAAATATCGTTTTTAAACGAAAAAATGTGCATATCCCGGCTTTTTAAGCAAATTTTAAGGGCTGCCTCACTTTTCTTAGTGAGACAGCCCCTTTTTTTACATTTAATTATTGTACGTCAAACTGGCTGTAATAAAGTTCAGAATAAAATCCCTTTTGTTTAAGAAGCTCGTTATGGCTTCCCTTTTCAATAACGTTGCCATCTTTCATAACAAGAATAATATCTGCATTCTGAATAGTGGAAAGACGATGGGCAACAATAAAGCTTGTTCTGCCCTGCATAAGATGTGAAAATGCATCCTGTATTTTCTTTTCTGTACGCGTATCAATAGACGATGTTGCTTCGTCCAAAATAAGCATTGGCGGTATTTTTAACATTATTCTTGCAATGCACAAAAGCTGTTTCTGTCCTTGCGAAAGGCTTCCGCCGTCTTCACCGATAACTGTATCGTAACCATTGGGCATTCTTTTTATAAAGCTATGAGCGTGAGCCGCCTTTGCCGCAGAAATTATTTCTTCTTCTGTTGCGTCTTCCTTACCAAAGGCAATATTTTCGCGGATTGTGCCTGCTTTAAGCCACGATTCCTGAAGAACCATACCATAATTCATTCTTAATGACGATCGGGTAATTTTGCGGATATCTTTATCATCAACAAGAATTGCACCTGCATCAATATCATAAAATCGCATTAAAAGATTTATAAGGGTTGTTTTTCCGCAGCCGGTTGGTCCTACTATTGCAACACGCTTTCCGCTTTCAACAGCAAGAGATAAATCTTTTATAAGAGGACGCTCTTTCACATATTGAAATGAAACATTTTTCATTTCAACCTTACCTGATACATTTTCAAGCCTGTCATTTTCATCAGGAGTCTGTGCTTCTTCTTCAATAAGCTCAAAAACGCGTGAAGCGCAAGCCAATGCATTCTGCATTTCGGCAATTACACCTGAAATTTCATTAAAAGGCTTTGTATACTGATTGGCATAGCTTAAAAATATTGTAAGACCACCGATTGTAAGGCCGTCAGGTACTATAAGTGCGCCAAGCAGAGCGACGCAGGCATATACAACGCTGTTGACAAAACGTGTTGTGGGGTTTGTAAGTGACGAAAAGAAAATAGCTTTCAGTGAATGTTTTTCCAGTCTGTCATTAATTTCCTTAAACGTGTTCAGACATTCATTTTTTTGACCAAAGGCTTTTACTACCTTTGCGCCTGATATCATTTCATCAATATATGCCGTTTGCTCACCGCGGGTTTCTGACTGCTTTTTGAACATAGAGAAAGTTCTTTTTGCAATAAAATTAGCTATTACCAACGAAAGAGGAGTAAGTACAACAACTGCAATGGCGATACTCCAGTTAAGTTTCAACATAAATATAAGTGTAACAATTATTGTAACTATGCCCGAAAAGAACTGCGTAAAGCCCATTAACAGACCGTCGGCAAACTGATCGGTATCTGAAATAATTCTGCTTACAGTTTCACCTGTTGGGTGAGTATCTATATACTTTAAAGGAAGATTCTGAATTTTTTTGAAAGCACTTTCCCTTACCGCTTTAACAACACCATAGGTAACGCGGTTGTTTATAGTGCCGCACAGCCATTGGATTGCCGCAGTAATTAAAACGATGACGATTATTTGTAATAAAAGTTCAACAACCGCCTGCAAATTAACGTTATCCTTACCTACTATCAGATCAATAGCATCACCTGCTATAATTGGCGCGTAAAGAGTAAGTATAACGCTTATAACTGACAATAAAACAGATGTTAACAATAAAATTTTAAATTTGCCGAGATATTTAAGTATTTTTGAAAAAGTCTTACTCATTGCCTTCATCCTCCTTTACCTGTGAATAGTGTATTTCACGGTAAACCGCAGATGTTTTTAAAAGCTCGTTATGAGCACCGATATCTGTTACAACACCATCTTCAAGCACAATTATTTTATCGGCATGGCGAATTGATGACGTCCTTTGTGATACAATAAATACTGTAATATCATTTATGTTCTTTATTGCGCTTCTCAATTTTGCATCGGTAGCATAATCAAGAGCCGATGCGCTGTCATCAAAAATAAGTATTTTGGGATTCTTTACAAGCGCGCGAGCTATGGTAAGGCGTTGTTTTTGTCCGCCTGAAAAATTTCTGCCATACTGTTCAACAACGGCATCAAGACCATTTTCTTCCAGAAATTCCACAAATGCAGCGGTAAAATCCGGGA
>JAZROC010000175.1:0-1316 GCA_045648525.1 Clostridia bacterium | reverse complement strand
GCCCTCGTCCTCGATAAGTCTTCCGACTTGATAGAGTACGGCAGGAGCAAATATTTCGTTGATACCGCCGTATGCCATCGAAGGGTACTGATAAAACTGAGTACCTTCCTCAATACCGCGCTGCACGCCGCGGGGAATTCTGAAAACAAAGCCGATACAACTTTTTGCTTCAGGAAATAACATTCTGGGGTCCATTTCGGGCGGTGCGCCTTCAAAGCGTGACATAGGTGCTATACCGCACTTGTCTGCGCCTGCCTTCAATGCTGCTTCTTTAATCATTTTTGAAGTAAGCATAAAAATTCTCCTTTACACTAAATTTATCGTTGCGCTTTTTTGGATTTCGGCACAACGGTTACATTTATAACATTGCTTATTGCAATTAAAAACGTCGGACAAATCAAGTTTTTTATTTTCTATAACCTGCGGATAAAACATTGCCGTATGGTCAGGCTCAAGCAAGGACGTTATTGCGCCTGAATAAGATTTTTTCACGTAACTGCGGATTATTCTTTCAGGGTCACTATTGACTCTCGTTGCAAGTTTTAATCCGTCAAAAAGATTTTCATATAAATAAACGTCTTCGGGACGGATAAAGGTCATATATTTAAGCCAGTTTTTGCGATTTTCAGCATTTTTGAAGAACGTTTTACATTGTCCTTCAAAAATATAGGCATTATCCATTTCTGAAGATTCGCTTTCGTGGGCAACCAGATTATCGTGAAAAGTGTGCGCCGAGCAATTTTTCAGGCATCCGCTGTTTGCAAGACCGTACAACTTTTTGCCGTTTTCGTCGCACCATAAACGGATTTCCTTGATTTTATCAAAATCGCGGTTATATTCACGGGCAAGATAGAAACTGTCAAAAAGGTCTTTTACGTATTCCATTCCTTCTACTGTGCCGATGCCCATATTAACTGACGCGCGCGTTTCTAACTGAAAATTTTCTTTTATAAAGCGCGCAATCAAAGGCGAAGTCGTGGTAACGCATTTTAAATTGAACTTTTGGAGATAATCAACGGTATCACCTATTTTGTTATAGAAACTTCTTGCAAGGGCATACTTGCCGTAACAATTACCGTTAAACAAAATATTAAGGGGTATATCCCCTAATTTTTCAAGGTCGGAAAGTTGTTTCTGAATATTTTCGAAGAAAAACCCGTCTTTATTAAGATTGCTCCTGCCGTTGGGGAAATGACCGAAAGAGAAATACACTTCCGAACTATGTTCCTTATTTTCACTTATCGTAACAATTAACGAAAAATCGTTTTTTAATTGATAGCCTTCAGAAAACTTCACAAATATCACCTCTCCTATAC
>JAZROC010000174.1:0-2849 GCA_045648525.1 Clostridia bacterium | reverse complement strand
AGTGATAAAGCAACAGAAGGTTGGGACGTACCTGCAGGTACAACCAATTCAGCAGGTGATAATGCAGTTATTCCTGCACAGTCACTTTCTGAAGCAACCATCACAATGCCCGTTTATAAGTTTAAGGACGGCACAATCGTTGTTAAGGTTTCAACTTCAAAATATGGTGACGTTGAAGGCTATGCTCCTTTAAGCACAGTATATTTACGTCTTAACTTCACAGTTATTGCAAAAGATGCTTCAATCGTTGTTGCTCCTCTTGACGGTAAGGTTAAGAACGATATGTTATTTAGTATTCCCGGAGTTAACAATAAGGTTAATGCTGAACCCGTTTGGGAGCTTCCCAAGTTAACAGTTCCCACACCTACTCCATTAGTTATGAAGGAAGTTACTAACGGTGACGCTGAAAACGGCCTTACAAACTGGGGCAAATTCGCTGCATCATCATCAGGTAACGTTGAACTTGTTCAACCCGGTGCTAACGGCACAGGCAATGCAGTTAAGTTTACTGCAAAGGGTCTTTACGATTCTATCGCATTTAACTTAGGTCCTGCTATCGTTGATGCTCCTGAAGCAGGCTATCAGGGTAAAGGTGCAGGCGCTTATAACATCACCTTTAAAGCAAAGGCTGATGCAAATAATACAAACGGCAAATTCCAGTTTGCTCTTAACTCTCAGGCTCACTTAAGTACAGGTTCTAAGGTTGGCGACTATACTTTAACAATGCCCACCTATATCATTCCTGCATCTGGCGTTCTTACAACAGAATGGAAAGAATACTCATTCACTGTAAACATAACTGATGAGTTCCTTGAGAACCTTCACAATGTTTATGATGCAGGTAAGAAGAATGCTTATGACCTTATCCTCCGTCTTGACGGTGCAGGAAACGCAAATAATCCTCTTGCATTTACAGGTAGCAACTTCTTCAGCTACTATGTTGATGACGTTTCTATTGAAAAGCAGAAGGATCCCGTTGGTATTCAGATGACTACCAAGGAAGTTTACACCGGCGACCATTATATGATAACCGGCACAAAGATTTTTGCTGCTGAACCTAACTTCACGGGCAAAAAGTCAATCACTTATACTTTCTATAACACAAGTGACGTTAACTTTAACGTTGCACTCAGCACTCAGGTAACACACAAGAAGGCTGACGGAAATAATACTTGGGCAGACGTTAGCAAGGCCGCAACAGGCGTCGTTGCAGCAGGCAAGAAGTTAACACTTACTTATACCTTTGACGTTGAAAACGGTATGGTTAAGGTTACAAACAGCGGCGCAACTGCTCTCTATGCACTTGACCAGATTTTCTTACGTATTAATGCTAAGGCTCTTGGCGCAAATGAAGCAGGTAAGACTCTTATCATCGGTGCTGAAAAGGGCGATATCGCTTACAAGATTGGTTCTGCTTACAAGGGCACAATTTCATTTGTAACTGAGCTTCCCGAAATGGAAGAAACCGTTCCTGCAGATTTCGCACCTAAGAAAGAAAATATGAACGCTGAAAAGGGCCTTGTAAACTGGGGCACTATCCACGGTGGTAAGATTCAGCACGTTACACCCGGTGCTGCAGGCACAGGCCACGCAGTTAGATTCGATGCAACAGGTAAGTACAACTCCATCGCATTCGACCTTGGTCCTTGGATCATCTATGATGCAAAGAACGGCTATAAGGGCGGCGGCGCAGGTAAGTACGAAGTTACATTCTATGCAAAGGCTGATAAGGTTGGCAAGTTCAACATAATGCTTAACTCACAGCTTCACGATTCCAAGGATAACATTGCTAATTATATCGGAAAGAATGCCGCAGTTGGCAACAGTTATACCGGCGGTCAGGCAGTTGAACTTACAAAGGGTTGGAAGAAGTACACAGTTACTCTTGACCTTAAGTATGAATGGTATTCAATGATGCTTAAGCTTCGTAACTCAAGTCATCCCAATGCTGCATTGGCATATCAGTTAGCACTTCGTTTCGACGGTGCTTCACAGGCATTTAAGGATAAGACATACGGTTACTGGGTAGACCAGATTTCAATTAAGAAGGTTGCAAGTTATACAAACGAAGTTCCCGTTGGTATTGAAATCGAAGCATTAGAAGACCATACCGCTTCAGCATACTTCATTACTCAGAGCGGCTTCGCTACAAAGAATGACGTTAAGGACGGCGTTCTTACCAAGAAGATTACCTTCAAGAATACCGGTACTGAAGATCTTATGGTTCAGTTTGAACTTCAGGCAACGGTTAAGAACAGCGCAGGTAAAGATACTTGGGCATCAGCTGAAGCAGGCGAGTGGGTTGAAGTTGCCGCAGGCGAAACTGTTGAGCTTATCTACGAGGTTGACGTTAATGAGGACGGTACCGTTACTATCCTTGATAATGACGTTAAACTTGATAAACTCTTTGCACGTTTCAACTTAAAGACGGGCGACGGAAACTATGAATTCGTTAAGGGTACTAAATTCCAGATCAGAGGAACAAATACCAACGAATACAAGCTTCTTGCAAAACTTTCGTCTTCAAGCGCAAAGAACTGGACAATCACACCTATCTATGAAAAGAGCACTAAGTCTGAATCAGGCGATATGCTTCCTGTAGCTTTAATTGCAACAGCTATGGTTGCTACTACAGCATTGGTTGTTACAGCAAAGAAACGCAAAGAAGACTAAAAAATTCAGATAAACGAAAAATCCCCGAAGAATTTTGGACCGTATCCAGACGAACGGACACGAAAACAAACACCCTATCGTAGAATTTTATTGATTTACGCGGCTTTACTCCGGATTTCAAACGGAGTAAGGCCGTTTTTCATATTGATGCGTTCAAAATTATAAAAATGTACGTA
>JAZROC010000173.1:0-2359 GCA_045648525.1 Clostridia bacterium | reverse complement strand
CTTATGTTCGGTTTAACAAAGTCTATTGCACAGTTTGGTGCACCGCATAATATAAGATGCGTTTGCATTTCACCAGGTCCCGTTCTTACAAGAGCCGCAATGGCAAATATGAAAACTTTATTGGGCAGAGCCGCTGAACCGCAGGAAATTATCGACCTTGTGCTTTTTGTTGCATCTGATAAAGGTCAGTTCATCAACGGCGAAAATATTATGATTGATGGCGGCAGAAATGCTATGAAGAGGGAAAAACAATGGCAACATTCTTAAATCAGAATCAACCTTTAATTACTTCAATGATTTTAAAGGATAACCCCGACAGTATCCGTTTTGCAGTTAAAAATTCAATTTATGACGGGGCAGACTGTTTAGGCATACAACTTGAACGTTTGAAAAGAGAGTACAAAAATGAGGAAAACTATAAAAAGATTTTCTCTGCTTGCTCAAATCACCCCATATATATAACTAACTATCGCGCCCAACAGAATGAAGGTCTTTCCGATGAAGAAATTACCGAAGAACTTTTGGTTGCCTTAAAATGCGGTGCAACTTTAGGTGACGTTATGGGTAGTGCGTTTGACAGCGAAAGTGGTATGGGCATCGGTTTAGAACTTTCAATGAAGCAGGAAGCCATTGATAAGCAAAAAAGACTTATCGACAGAATTCACGAAATGGGCAAGGAAGCATTAATGTCCTCCCACGTTCTGAAGTTCACTCCTGCCGAAACTGTTTTGGAAATTGCATACGAACAGCAAAAACGCGGTGCTGACGTTGTTAAAATTGTAACCGCAGGCAATTCAGTTGAAGAGGAAATGGAAAATTTAAGAATAACTACGCTTCTTAAAAAGGAGCTAAAAGTGCCGTTCTTGTTTCTTTCAGGCGGCACACATTCAAAAATTCACCGTATGATTGGCGGTCAGTTAGGTTGTTCAATGTATCTTGCCGTTCGCGAGCATGATGAATGTGCAGTACCTACTCAACCCGTTGTTAAAGCAGTTAAAGCGGTAAGAGACAATTTTGATTTTTATCCTGATATTTTGGAGGAGTTATAATATGAAAGCAATTCTTGTAAATGATGATAAATCATTAAGATGGGACAACGTTCCTGACCCCATTTTAAAGGAAAATGAAGTTCTCGTTAAGGTTGAATATGCCGCACTTAACCGTGCAGACCTTATGCAAAGGGAAGGCGACTATCCGCCTCCTGCAGGTTGTCCTGAATGGATGGGACTTGAGGTTTCAGGCGAAATAGTTGAAATGAGCGAAAGTGCAAAGGCAAATTCAAACTACAAAATAGGCGATAAGGTTTGTGCGTTACTTGGCGGTGGCGGTTATGCCGAGTACGTTGCAGTTGAATACGGTATGTGTATGCCCGTTCCCAAAAACTGTTCAATGGCTGAAGCTGCGGCAATTCCTGAAGCCTATGCAACTGCATATCTTAAATTGTTTATTGAGGGCAAGGCAAAGGCAGGGGATACTCTTTTAATGCAGGCAGGTGCAAGTGGTCTTGCAAGCGTTATTATTCCTATGGCAAAAGCTTTCGGATTGCGCGTTATTACAACTGTAATTACCGACCCTGAAAATATTAAACATCTTGGTGCCGATCTTGTTGTTGATACAAGAAAGGAAAGCTTGCCTGAAGTATTAAAGAGGGAAGAAGAAGCAGGCAGAGCCGTTGATATCGCCATTGACTGCCTTGGCGGTCAGAATTTAGGCGATTGTCTTCCGTTTGTTAAATACGGTTGCCGTTGGATTGTTATTGCCGCACTTGCAGGCACAAATACTAATATTGATTTAAAGAATATTTATAAAAAGAACGTTAGAATTATCGGCTCAACTCTTCGTTCACGCACTCCTGAAATGAAAGCACAAATTCTTGCAAGCCTTGTTAACGAAGTTTACCCCAAGGTTGAAGATGGCTCCGTTAAACCAACTATCCACGCAGTTCTTCCAATTACTGAAGCCGAAAAAGCACACGATATACTTTATAAGGGTGAGAATGTCGGCAAAGTAGTATTAGAAGTCGTAGCACGCTAAATCTTTGCAACTGCGCGTTATAAGCGATATAAAACCCCACTCATTTACCGATGTGTAAACTCCTTCGGCTTTAATCACTTATGCCGCTGATTTGCAAATTTTATCGCACTACGACAAGGTAAAGGAAAAAAAGCACGCTAAATCTTTGCAACTGCGCGTTATAAGCGATATAAAACCTCAGTCATTTACCGATATGTAAACTCCTTCGGCTTTAATCACTTATGCCGCTGATTTGCAAATTTTATCGCACTACGACGAGGTAAAGGAAAAAAAGCACGCTAAATCTTTATATCTGTAACAAAAAAATGGCAGATTTTACTCTGCC
>JAZROC010000172.1:0-4748 GCA_045648525.1 Clostridia bacterium | reverse complement strand
ACGCTTTCAAAAATGTCTTTCAAATTCCACTTATACTTATTTTCAATTTCCTCGCGTTTTCTGACCTGACTCATAAAACTCTCCTATTTTATTTTGCCGTCACACGCCTTTTCAATAGCCTTTGCGATTTTAAGGGCAAATTCGCTGATTTCCCTTTCATTTTCGCCCTCAAGCATAACGCGGATAAGGGGTTCGGTACCGCTTGCACGGATTAACGTTCTGCCCCTGCCTTTTAAGGCATCGTCGGCATTTTTTATTTCCTTTAAAATATTTTCGTCTGTTTTGTAAAGTTCTTTTTTCTCGTTACTAACCTTGATATTTACAAGAACCTGCGGCAGATTTTTCATATCCTCTGCCAAAATACTCATTTCCTTTTTCTCGATAGCCTTTGCTCTTAAAAGCTGAAGCGCAGTTAAAAGACCGTCACCTGTAGTATTGTATTCAAGGAAAATTACGTGACCGCTTTTTTCTCCGCCAAGGCTGTAGTCTTCCTCAAGCATTTTTTCTAAAACGTATCTGTCGCCTACACCGGTTTTTTCGATTTTTATGCCGTGCTTTTTGGCAAAAATATCAAGACCCATATTGCTCATAACAGTACCAACAACAGTATTCTTCTTTAATCTGCCTTCTTTTTTAAGCATATTGGCACAAACTGCCATAATATGATCGCCATCAAGTTCAACACCGCGCTCATCGCAGGCAATAAGACGGTCAGCATCACCGTCAAAAGCGAGACCGATATCTGCGCCTATTTCTTTGACTATCTGACAAATTCTTTCAGAATGGGTTGAACCGCAATTAAGGTTTATATCTGTGCCATCAGGCAAAAAGTAATAAGGATAAACGGTGGCACCAAGGCTTTTGAAAAGCTGAGGCGCAACTGAAGAAGCCGCACCGTTGGCGCAATCCATAACTACTTCAATGCCGTCAAGTCTTATATCAATGGTAGATGCAAGGAAATCCTTATAATCTTCCTTTGCGTTTTTAACGGGAATCATTTTGCCTACGTCTGCGCCTATGGGACAAGGCATATTGCCTGAATTAATAAGCGCTTCAATTTCGTCTTCAACTGCATCGGGAAGCTTAAAGCCCTTTCCGTCAAAGAACTTTATGCCGTTAAATTCAACTGAATTGTGGCTTGCAGAAATCATAACGCCTGCATCACAGCTATAATATCTTGTAAGATATGCAACTGCAGGTGTGGGAATTACGCCTGCAATCAAAACGTCAGCCCCGACGCTCATCATACCTGCAACCAAAGCAGATTCAAGCATCTGCCCTGAAATTCTCGTATCTCTGCCGATTAAAATTTTGGGTTTGTGAATTTCACTTGTTAATACCGTTGCGCCTGCCTGACCTAATTTGAAAGCTAATTCAGGCGTAAGTTCGGTGTTTGCTATACCGCGTACACCGTCTGTTCCAAATAAACGTGCCATAACTATTATCTCCTTTAATTTATCTTTTATAATAGTATAGCACATAAAGTTGTATAACGCCAGAAAATTATTTTTTTATATACAAATCACAAAAGTTGTATAGACAACATTTTTCTACATTGCAAAAACCCAAACGGCAACCATAAAGAAAACCATAACGCTTAAAGCGTCAACAATGGTAGTAATAAGTGGTGCCGCCATAATGGCAGGGTCAAGCTTAACCGCCTTTGCGCCCATTGGCAAAAGACAGCCTAAACTCTGGGCAAGGGTAACGGTAAAGAGCAATGCAAGAGCATTTGTAATTGCAAGCAGGATAATTTCCGAAGAAACACCGTAGAGCAAAAACATTCTTAAAGTATTTACAACTGCAAGAACAATACCAACAATTAAGGATATGCGAATTTCTTTCCACCATACCTTAAAAACGTCTTTTAAAAGGATTTCATCAGTTGCAAGGGCGCGGATAACCATCGTTGATGCCTGCGAACCGCAGTTACCGCCTGTACCCATAAGCATAGGAAGGCAAGCGATCAAAAGAGGCACCGCCTGAAAAGCTTCTTCGTAGTGGGTTATTATAAATCCCGTAACGGTAGCCGAAACCATAAGAACGATAAGCCACAAAATACGCGAAAGAGAATGTTTGAAAACGCTTGTTTTAAAATAATCTTCTTCAATGGGCATAACGGCAGCCATTTTTGAAACGTCTTCAGTAAATTCTTCCTGCAAAACTTCAATAGCATCGTCAACGGTAATTATACCAACAAGACGTTTTTCCTTATCGGTTACGGGCAATGCAAGAAAACCGTATTTGTTAAGAAGTTTTGCCGCTTCTTCTCTGTCGGAAAACGTTTCAACGTAAATTACGTTTTCATTCATTATATTCTGAATTTTTTCGTTTTCGTCAGCAAGGAAAAGTTCGCGAACAGAAACTACTCCCACAAGAGTGCGCTTATTATCCTTAACGTAAAGAGTATATACCGTTTCTGAATCAAGTGATTGCTCGCGTATATGTAAAAACGCATCTCTCACCGTCATTTCAGGTTTTAAAGCGATATATTCGGGAGTCATAATACTGCCTGCGGTATTTTTATCAAAAGCAAGCAGATTATTTATATCGTTGCGCATGTCGTTGGGACAGTTTTTAATAATTCTTCTTACCACGCTTGCAGGCATTTCCTCGATAATATCAACGGTATCATCAACAAAAAGTTCAGATAAAACACCGTTAAGCTCCTTATCGGTAAAGCCTGAAATAAGCTCCTCCTGAACGTCAGTATCAAGTTCAACGAAAACTTCTGCCGCAACGTCTTTGGGCAGAAGTCTGAAAAGTACTGCCCTTTCTTTTAATGAAAACATATCAACGCTTTCGGCAATATCAACGGGTTGAAGCTCGCTGAGCCTTAACGCAATGTGCTTAAAATCCTTTTTCTCTAAAAGGAAATTAATGTCCTCAATAAAAATGTCTTTGTTTTCCATTTTTTGTACCTCCTTTTTTTGATAAATTGGGAAGATACGCCATTCCAAAAAAACGCCTATCTGTTAACTTATGCACATTTGCACATATTAACACATAGGCGCTGTTTCTTTAAAAATAAAACAATTAGTCCGTCAAAAATGATGTTGACGGTTCTTTTTGATTTATAAGGAACAGCGCGGGACTACTTCCGTCTTCCATCATTTTCACCTCACTAATTTTTTACCTTTATATGATACTATTTTTCAGCCAAAAAGTCAAGGATTTTTAATGCCGCAAGCACGCATCAAAAGGTTGTGAAGCTTTATTTCATACTCATAATTAAATGGGTTTTCCTTCTCCTTTAAAACGTAGGAAGCAAAGGATGCCATCATAGTATCATACCTGTTAAAAGGGGCACACTTTTTCGGGTTTGGCGCTACTGACCAATTTACACCATTACCCTCTTTTAATAAAACCGAATATTCAGTTTCCATAAGCACATATTGACCTGCCGAATACCACTCTAACGGTCTTACCTCAATAGTGCCTTTTTCGCCTATTATAACAAGCTGACGTCTGTGAAAGCCTGCAAATTCATTGGCGCAGGTTTTTATGAAAGAAAGTCCGTTTTTATATTTAAATACACAGAAACCTAAATCTTCTTTTGCAATGCCGTCAGTTGTGCAACTTAACGGTATAACTTCTTCAGGTTCACCTTGAAGGCGATAAACAAGGTCAATAAGATGGCATCCTAAAAAGCACAGCATACCACCTTGAAAATGGTCAAGCCACTTACGTTTATCAGGCAAATGTTCGCAATCCATATGCGCCTCTACTGAATATATTTCCCCGATTTGAGAAATATTATTAAAAATTTCCATTAAAACGGGATTATAGCGGTACATATAGCCTACGTGGAAAACAAGATTTTTCTCTTTTGCCATCAGAACCATATTTCTATAATCTTCGTGATTCTGGCTTCCGGGCTTATCCATATGTACGTGCTTATTGTGTTCAAGAGCCATTTTCGTATATTTCGTCAAATTCCAATCGTTTGTTTCGATTAAAACTGCCGTGATAGTTTGATCGTTTAAAATTTCTTCCAAAGAGATTTCCTTTGCATCGGGGCACATTTTTTCTCTTTGCGGACGTGCAAACTCCTCATCCTCACATTCGCAAAAACCTACAAACTCAAAAATATCTTTTTGCCTTAAAACGCTGTCCATTGTCACTATTGCATGGTCGTGACCGATACCGATTTGCGCAACTTTTATCATAATTTACTCCAATCAAACTGTACTACGGGGAAGTTTTTATCCTCCACTAATCTTTTAAATACTTCATAACATTCTGTTGGGCTGTGCACCTCGCCAACAAGTTGCTTAATATCTATTCGTTTTAATTCGACCATCTTCATAATTGCCTTAATATCATCACCGTGGGTAAACCAACCACTATGTGATTCCTCCGTCGGACGTGCCATAGTGTGTGCACCTATCATCGTTATGCCGGGAAAATGTACCTTCTTATAATAATCAATGGTAAAGTTTTTATCACGAGTGCATCCTAAAAGAGCAACACGACCAAACTTACGCATAATGTCAAGCCCTTGTTCAAGACCTTTACCTAAACCGGTAACTTCGATACAAACGTTTGCACCACCATTTGTTACTTCCTTAACTTTTTCAACGAAATTGTCGTCAGTTGGGTCAAAAGCATAGTCAGCACCTAATTTCAAAGCTTTTTCTCGCCTTTCTTTAACAGGGTCAACTGCAATAACAGGCGCCGCACCTTGAGCCCGCGCAAACATAACCGCAAACTGACCTAATATACCAAGCCCCATTATAACTGCGCTT
>JAZROC010000171.1:0-2595 GCA_045648525.1 Clostridia bacterium | reverse complement strand
TGCCGCGATGATACTTACCTTAATCACTTTAGGTAAATTGCTTGAAACGTATTCAAAAGGCAGGACAACTGATGCTTTAAAAGCTCTTATAAGTTTAAAGCCAAAACCCGCTACCGTTATAAAGGACGAAAAAGAAGTTCTTGTTTCTGTTGACGATATAAATGCAGGTGATATTTTTATCGTTCGCGCAGGCGAAAGTATTGCCGTTGACGGAATAATTCTTGAAGGCAACTGTGCAGTTGACGAATCGGCTTTAACAGGTGAAAGTATTCCCGTTGACAAAGCAGAAGGTGACACAGTAAAAAGTGCAACCATAAATTTAAGCGGATATATTAAGTGCCAAGCCACAAAGGTTGGAGAAAATACTACTATTGCGCAAATAATAAAATTAGTCAGCGATGCAGTTTCAACAAAGGCACCTATTGCCAAAGCTGCCGATAAGGTTTCCGGCTTTTTTGTGCCTGCCGTTATTGCATTTGCAATAATAACGTTGATTATATGGTTATTCATCGGAAAAGACGTAGGTTATGCATTAGCACGTGCCATATCGGTGCTTGTTATAAGTTGCCCCTGCGCCTTGGGACTTGCTACTCCCGTTGCCATAATGGTAGGTAGTGGCATAAGCGCAAAAAGAGGTATTTTGTTTAAAACTGCAGTTTCTCTCGAAATTACGGGCAAAGCTAAAACTGTCGTTTTAGATAAGACCGGCACAATCACAAAAGGCGCGCCTGAAGTCACAGATATTTATGGTGACAGCGACCTTTTGCTTTTTGCCTATTCCCTCGAAAAGAAAAGTGAGCATCCTCTTGCAAAAGCCATTATAAAAAAGGCAGAAGAATCAGGCTTAACTCCTCTTGAGAGTACTGATTTTGAAATTTTTGCAGGTGGCGGCTTATCGGCAAAAATAGCGAGCAATCATATCTACGGCGGAAACAAGGATTTTATTTTAAAACACGCTCCTCTTTCTCCTGACGTTCTTTTGCTTGCAGAAAATTTTGCAAAGGAAGGTAAAACTCCTGTTTTCTTTGCAAAGGACAATAATTTTTTAGGTATAATTGTAATTGCAGACACAATAAAAGACGACAGCAAAGAAGCTGTCGCAGAATTAAAAAATATGAAACTGGACGTTGTTATGCTGACGGGTGATAACAAATTAACGGCAGAAGCCATCGGCAAGCAAGTCGGCATCAGTAAAATATTTTCAGAAGTGAAGCCTGACGAAAAGGAAGCTGTTATCCGTTCAATAAAAGAAAAAAGCCGTGTAATAATGGTTGGCGACGGCATAAATGATGCACCCGCATTGGTCAGAGCAGATATTGGCATTGCAATAGGCGCAGGCACCGATATTGCCATTGATTCTGCCGACGTGGTACTTATAAACAACAAACTTTCCGACGTTTCATCTGCAATAAAAATCAGCCGTGCAACGTTAAAAACAATTCATCAGAATTTATTCTGGGCGTTCATTTATAACGTAATCTGTATTCCCGTAGCCGCAGGCGCTTTCGTGTGGGCAGGCTTGACTCTTTCACCTATGCTTGGCGCCGCCGCAATGAGTTTATCAAGCTTCTGCGTTGTAACAAACGCGTTAAGACTTAACTTATTTAACTTTAACAAAAAAAGAAAGAAGGAAAAATCAATGAACAAAACCGTAGTAATAAAAGGTATGATGTGCCCCCATTGTGAAGCAAGAGTCAAGAAAATTCTTGAAAATCTTCCTGAAGTAACAGAAGCCATCGTAAGCCACAAAGAAGGTACTGCAATTTTAAAATGCGCTTCAGCCGTTTCTGACGACGTCATTACTAAAGTTATTACCAATGACGGCTATGAGGTTGTAGAAATTAAATAAAAACAAGCCCTGCAAAAAAAATTGCAGGGCTCATTTGTACACTAATAAAATTTTTATACGTCTTCAGGCTTGCGTGTCATAACCAATGCCGCAATAACATATAACAAAACGCCTGAACCGCCAAAGACAACTGCTATTGCCCAAATCAAACGAACAATTGTAACGTCAATATTAAGGTATTCGGCAATGCCTGCGCACACACCGTCAAGCTTCTTGTCGGTATTGGATTTATATAATTTCTTTTCCATAGCAATTACCTCACTTTTACATTTTACTGATAATATTATATCGCATCAAAAAACAAAAGTCAAATTTTGTTTAATTAAATCTACAAACAACAGTTGATTCTACCACAGATTTAACGTTGCAATATAAATAGCATGTACAGTGAACATTCAAAACCATTTGATTTTTAACTCATGCCGTGATATAATAGTTACTGATAACGAATGACTAAAGGAGATAAATATGAAACTTCTTATCATAATTCCTGCATATAACGAGGAAGAAAACATAAAACGCGTTGTGGATAATCTTATTGAAAATTATCCTCAATACGATTACGTTGTAATTAACGACGGCTCCAAGGATAAGACTCTTGAAATATGCCGCAAAAACAATTATCGCGTACTTGATATGCCTATTAACGTGGGACTTACCTGCGGTGTTCAGGCAGGTATGATGTATGCCTATGAAAACGGCTACGATTGTGCTCTTCAATTTGACGGTGACGGTCAGCACGACCC
>JAZROC010000170.1:0-4658 GCA_045648525.1 Clostridia bacterium | reverse complement strand
ATAACTGTCGCAACCTGTAACAAGGTGTTCACCGTGTCTTTCAAGGCAGCCTAACGGCAAAAGACAAGTGCCTTTTGATTTTTCAATAGCCTCGTCAAACTCAACCGAGGTAAGGTCTTCCCATTTCATAAAAATCTCCTATTCTTCGCGTCTTGCTATTTTTAAGCAGTCGATATCGTCTTTTATAACTCTTATTTTTTCGGCAAGGTTATCGGAAACTATTTCACAATAGGCTTTTCCTATAGCTTCGGTGCAACCTGTGTTTGCATAACCGCAGAAAGCCTTGGGATTATTTGCCATCCAGGAGCCGCCGAAGTTAATGCCCTTTTGTGTTATGTGGTCCATTCGGTGATTGGATTGTGCTTCCTGATAAAACTTTTCAGGACGGCAAAGTTTGGGGTTCTGTCCCATTAAAAATGCGGTTTCGTGGAAGGCTGCGTGCCCACCGCCAAAGCCGGTTTCCGAAATGCGTTTAAGAGTTTCAAAATCCTCCTCGGTCAGATAATTAAAACGCTCTTTCTGACTCATAATTTTTTCATAGAAGGCATCACCGTTGCCCGTTGTGTTGATGTTTGTCCACAGTACGCAAAAATCGCGCTTTTTGTATAACATACTTCTTACAAAAAAGTTCAGAAATGCTGTGTTGCCACCGTGTGAGTTTACAATAAGAATTTTATCAAAGCCGTTGCGATGAATTTCCTCGCAAAGCTCTTCAAGTACGGTGAAAAGCGTGTGTGGGTTAAGGGAAATATAGCCTCTTAATTGATTTTTTTGCATCATATCTCTATCGTTGGAGTGGTTCGGTATAACCTCGCCAAGCCAATGGCATACGGGAAATACAACTGCATACTCTTTTTCTGCGGCAAGGTTTGCAACGTGGTTTGCCGCATAGCCGTCACAACCTACGGCAAGATGCTCACCGTGCTTTTCAAGACAGCCTAACGGTAAAAGGCACACACCTTCCGATTTTTCAATAGCCTCATCAAATTCAGGCGAGGTAAGGTTTTCCCATTTCATAAAAAAACTCCTTTTTTAAATGTTTATCATAGATATTATTATATAAAGGGAAAATTGAAAAGTCAATATTTTGTGGCGTTTGTCAAGGAAAAATGAAAAAAATAAGGCTTATTTTCAGAAAATTCAATCAGTAATTGAGAGCTTTTTTGGTATTGCCATAAACTCTATAATGATGTGAAGGTCCTTTAAGGTTCATATAAAATCATAAGGATTTATGCTTTTAGGTGCCAAGCATCGTATATCTTTACTGTGAAAATGCAAATATGCAATATATTTTTGTAAAATTTATTAACTGTCTTGTCATTTTTAACAGAATATGGTACAATAAACTATATACTGCTTTGTGAGGTATTTTATGAAGAAAAAGGTTACAGTTGATGAATTTATCGCCCGACCTGTCCGTGCCGTTATTTTTGGTGATAACGTCTATGCACGCGGTGTTTGGGGCAGACTTCTTCAGGAGCTTAACGATAATAATATCATTGATGCAAACTGTGTTATTGTCCGCGATAAAAAGGCGGATAAATATCAAAGACAGTTTAACCGTTATGCCCTTTCATTTAAGCAGGGCGCAAAGGAAATTTTAATGGACGTGAACTGTGTTTCAAGAGTCATTGATGCCTTCAGCGATTACAATGAATTTTCCGACCTTGCCGACGATAACAATATTACCACACTTCTGTGGGCACCTAAAGGCAAGCAGGATTTTAATAAAAATTCAATGCTTCATCTTATAACGATGCTCCTTTTCCGTCGCTTCTGTCAGGAAAAACGCGGTTTTGATATAATTTCTGCGGTTAATGAGGACAATAACGGTGACAGACTACGGGAGGATATTGTTGAATATGCTGCCCATCGCGCATTGGGTATGGATTTTATAAACTGGATGACTATGGAATGTCGCTTCATAAATACCTTTATTGAAACGCGCATTGGCGGTGAAAGTATTGATTCAATATTGACGATCAATGCCGAAAAGTATTTTCTTTCGGTTTTTGATAAAAAGGACAGGCTTCTGGCGAATTCCAACAAGGTTTATATTAATGAGGAACTTTCGTCATATTACCTTTTAAGACGGCATATTTATGAAGGTGCTTTATGCTCGGCATGTGCATATTCACTTTTGCACGACGTTGCCACTCTTGATGCGTTTATGCTTCGCGAAAAACTTGTGCGCCATCTTACAGTTTCTTTGTTTGAAGAAATTATTCCTGCCCTTGACGTTAATTTTGAAATCGTTCAGGCTTACGCAGTTGAAATGCTTCAGCGTTTTGAAGATGCTTCCGTTTCTGTAAAGTGGCTTGATTATGCCGAAAATTTAGGCGAAAAGTTTAAGGAAAGTATTATTCCTTTAATAACCCGCTATGCAGATATTCACGAAAAACTGCCAAAGCACTTGGTGTTCAGTCTGTTTTGTACGTTGAAAATGTATTCGGTTATGAACATAAATGACGAGTTTTCAAAGAAACTTAAAGCAAGTACTGACCATTATAAAGAACTCTGGAGTGAAGATATTTCGCCCTTGAAAGAAGAAATTGAAAAACTTGAAAGCAAATTTTAAAGCCTCGTAATACGGGGCTTTTCTGAAATTAAGGAGACAAAATGCCCAGACAAAACAAACTTCGTTGGATGCGCCTTGATAATGCGGCAAAAATTTATCCTGCCGCAAGAAGTCAGACGTGGAGCAACGTTTTCCGTCTTTCCGTTACGTTGAAGGAGGACGTTGACAAGGAAATTTTAAAATCGGCACTGGCGGTTACTGCAAAGCGGTTTCCCTCAATAGTGGCAAGTTTAAGAAAGGGTCTTTTCTGGTATTATATTCAGGAGGTGGAAAGTGCCCCTGAACTAAAAAAGGAAAGCAGTTATCCCTTGACAAGAATGTCGAAAAAGGAAACACGCAGGTGCGCAATGCGCGTTATTGCATACAAAAAGCGCATCGCTGTTGAAATTTTTCATTCGTTAACCGATGGCAACGGTGCGCTTGTGTTTTTGAAATCGTTGCTGGCAGAATACGTTGAGCAAAAGTATAATGAAAAAATTCCCGATGAGTGCGGTATTCTTAACAGAAGAGAAAAGCCTGACGATGAGGAATTTGAAGATGCTTTTGTAAAAAACAAGGGCAACGTTAAAATAAGCAGAAAGGATACTGACGCGTGGCGACTTTTAGGTACTGACGAGCCTGCAGGCTTTTTGAATCTTACCTGTTTTAAAATTCCCGTAAAGGAAGTTTTAGAAAAGGCGCATTACTATAATGTCAGCCTGACCGCTTTTTTGTGTAGTGCTATGATGATGGCACTTCAACAGCTTCAGAAGGAAATGGTTTTAAAACAAAAAAGGCGCAAACCAATAAAGGTGCTTGTGCCCGTTAATTTGAGAAATCTTTTTAAAACCAAAACTCTGCGCAACTTCGTTTTTTATACTACTCCTGAAATCGAGCCGCGCCTTGGTGAGTATTCCTTTGAAGAAATTTTAAATATCGTAAAGCACAGAATGGGTCTTGATATAACCCCAAAACAAATGTCCAAAAAAATAGCCGCCAACGTTGAAAGCGAACAGCTTTTTATTGTAAAAATCCTGCCGCTTTTTGTGAAAAATTTTGTTATGAAGGCTATTTTCAATGCGGTGGGCGAAAGAAAATCGTGCTTGAGCCTTTCGAATTTAGGGGCGGTGAAAATTCCCGAAAAACTGCAGGATTACGTTGATCGCTTCGATTTCGTTCTGGGCATTCAGGCAACTGCGCCATATAACTGCGGTGTGCTTTCATATAAAGATACTCTTTATATTAACTTTATCAGAAACATTCGTGAGCCATTTTTGGAGGCGAAATTCTTCAGCGTGTTAAGGGATTTAGGCATTTCCGTCACCGTTGAAAGCAACAAACAGTAAAGGAAGTTTTTTATGTATTGTATAAATTGTGGTGTCAAACTTGAAGATACCGAGAAAAAGTGCCCGCTTTGCGGCACGGTGCCATATCATCCCGAAATTCACAGAAAGTCAGAGGAAAGTCTTTATCCTCCTGACAGATATCCCAAAGAGCATATGAATCCGTTAAGCGTTATGATAATTATTATTACCGCCTTTTTAATTCCTATGGCGGTGTGCCTTCTTTGCGACCTTGAATTTTCAGGCGGTATTGTGTGGTCGGGCTACGTTAGCGGTGCGCTGATTCTTGCTTACGTTATATTTATTCTGCCTATGTGGTTTAAAAAGCCTAACCCCGTAATTTTCGTGCCTTGCGATTTTTTAGCTGTAATATTATATCTTTTGTATATAAATATTCAGTCGGGCGGAAATTGGTTTTTGCCCTTTGCTTTGCCCGTTGGAGTTGTGTTCGCTTTAATTATTACTGCCGTAGTAACACTTGTAAAATACGTTAAAAAGGGTTTTCTTTATATCTTTGGCGGAATGTTTATTGCGTTAGGAACTTTTGCTATTTTGGTTGAGTTTTTATTAAATATAACTTTTCCCAAAATACATTTTGTTCTTTGGTCTATCTATCCTTTAGTCGCTTTGGGACTTCTCGGTGCAATGCTCATTTTCCTTGCAATTTGCAGACCTGCGAGGGAGAATCTTGAACGTAAGTTTTTTATATAGTTACGAAGTTTGAAAAACTTCTTGATAATGAAAAAACTTCGCAATAC
>JAZROC010000169.1:0-3079 GCA_045648525.1 Clostridia bacterium | reverse complement strand
ATTTTTTCTTTAATTTTGTCAATCGTCATCGCATTTTGCGGAATTTTAAGCGTTGTTACCTTGCATAACAACGCTTCATTTTCACCTGAATATGAAATGGTTGATTTAAAACCCATTCTTTCAAAAGAAAATTTTTCCGATGACGATTACAAAACTCTTTTTTATCAGACGGGCTTAGGTAAGTGCGCCATTGATGCTATCAAGGGAACTGAAAATTTTTTGGAAACCGTTGAAAAGTATCAGCGCAATTTCTTTAAAAAATCTTCTTATATCTGCTCCCGTGACGCGTTGACTACGTCAATGGAATATAACGTTACTAATAGCGGTGTTTTGACGCAGGGCTTTGAAATATTTCCCGCAAAAGCAGGCTACGTACTTTTAATGGAATCAAGCCACTCGTTAGGTTGGCGACACGGTCACGCAGGCATTGCCGTTGGTAATGATTACGTCCTTGAAGCGCCCATTATCGGTGAGCCGTCAATGGAATATCATCTTTCCACGTGGGCATACTATCCAAGTTTTATTATGCTTCGCCTGAAAAACACGTCCGACGAAGAATTGAAAAACATTGCAAAAGATGCCGAAAGATACTTAAACGGCATCGTGTACAATCCTTTTGCAGGCGTTTTCAAGAAAAAACAGGGCAAAAAACCGAAAAACGTACAATGTGCATATCTTGTCTGGTACGCATTTTATAACCATAATCTTGATATTGATTCAGACGGTGGAAGAATAGTGACCGTCAATGATATTAAGAACTCTGATTTGTTTGAAGTCGTTCAGATTTACGGCTATAATCCTGAAAATTTCTGGCAAAACTAAAGTATAAAATAACACAAAATGTCTTTACACCACCACTTCTTTTTGGTATAATATTTCCTAAAGAAGTGGTTTTTTTATCAAATTCTTTAAAAGCGTATTTTTAGCATCTTTTCAGACGCGAAGATAGAAAAAGATAGGAGATTTTATTATGACTTTACAGAAATGGATAGCAGGCGAAATTTTCTTTCACGCCAACGATTCTTATGAAAATCCTTTTATGGACGTTGACCTTTCCGTAACCTTTATTAGTGAAGCAGGCGAAACATTAGTGCGCCCTGCATTCTGGTGCGGTGAAAATAAATGGTGCGTACGTTTTGCACCCAACGCCCTTGGTAAATGGACATACGTTACCGCTTGTTCAAATAAAGGTGACCAAGGACTTAACGGTATAAAAGGCGAAATCACCTGTGTTGAATATGAGGGCGACCTTGAAATATATAAGCGCGGTTTTATTAAGATTTCAGAAAACAACCGCTATTTTACCTATGCTGACGGTACCCCCTTCTATTATTTAGGTGATACCCATTGGCTTATGCAAAGAGAACCTTTTGATTCTTCCAACGTTGAAGGCATTGATTCGACCTTCAAATTTATCGTTGATTACAGAGTTACTCAAGGCTTTACCGTATATCAGTCAGAGCCTATCGGTCTTGCCTTCAAAGAGGGCGTACACGAAAACGAACTCAAAAAACTTGAAGATATTGACAACAAATTCAAATACATTGCTGAAAAAGGCTTATTGCACACCAACGCGCAGCTTTTCTTTGCACGCGAAATTTCCAACGATGCCTATACTCCCGAATTTTTAGTTAAGCTTACAAAAATGTGGGTTGCCCGTTACGGTGCATATCCTGTTTTGTGGACTATTGCCCAAGAAGCTGACCCTGACCATTACAACCTCTTTGACGTTTCAAAATGGCCCATTGTTGGTGAAACTCTTTATTTAAACGATTGCTACAAGCATCCTCTCACCTGCCATATGTGCAACCAGACCCGTTGTAAGCCTGATACTACCAAATGGGGTGATAAATACTATCATTCCTGGTTTGGTATGCAGCCTCAGGGCTTTACCATCAACCATTACAAAGAGTTCTATGACTATAAAATTACAAAACCCATCGTAAATTACGAAACGGGTTATGAGCATTTGTGGAGTGACAAGAAAACCGCATACCGTTACGGATATTTCTCTTACTTAAACGGTGCCTGCGGTTACGGTTACGGCGCCCACGGCATCTGGAATGGCAACATTTCAACAAAGGAATGGATGAATTACGGCGGATATTTCCGTTGGTTTGAAGGCGTAAGGCAGGAAGGCGCAAAGAAGTTTATGATTATGAATAACTTCTTTAAAGCACTTGATTGGTGGAATATTACCCCTCACTATCAGGAAACTGAATGGTGGTGCCCGCCTAACCCCTATTCAATTTACGCTTCACTTCACGACCATACCCATTTCGTGCTTAACTATCACACTAAAAAGGGTGATGCAAAACTTCTTAAGGTTGAAAACGGCACTTATACATTGCTTCATTTCAATATTGAAACGGGCATTTTTGACGATTTAGGTCAGGTAGAAGTTTTGGATAACACCGTTGAAATTAAAGAATATCCCTCCGCGCAAGAAGATTCAACACTTCATATTCTTACTAAAAAGCGTGAACTTTTTGATAATCTTCCCCTTGATATCAAGACGGAAAATCGCGAAAGCATTTTTACCTTTAAGGGTGATAAGTTAACGCTCGTAACAAACAAACCCTGCACCCTTTCTGTTGATGATGAATCTATTGCAAAGCTTGAGGGCAATACTCTTACTTCTCAAGGTAAAAACGGTATTGTTACCGTTACTGCAACAAGCGAAAACGAAGCCTTCTCGCGCAAATTCCTTGCAGTAAGACAAGATAAAACAGAATTTATCGGCACACCTGAAGCAATTACACCTATGTGCAACAAAGGTGACGTTATAACAGAAAAAGATAAAAACATAATCGTTGTTCCTCAGTTTACCCCCGATAATTATTGGGAGCAAAATGCAGAATTAGAGATTATTGACGAAAACGGTGAAAAATCCGACGCCGTACTTGTTGGAAACAACTACGAAATTAACCCCATTTACGATGACGACGTTTATTTGCGCTTTAAGGATTATAAGGGCAACGTTTACGAGCAAAAGAAATTAACTGTAACGGGTTACGGTAAAAAGAGTCTTACTATCGGCGGTTCTGCAACTGCAAGTGACTGGCACGAAAACTACGAT
>JAZROC010000168.1:0-5373 GCA_045648525.1 Clostridia bacterium | reverse complement strand
CATGGATAATGGTGCTATGGAAAACTTCTTCGGCAGACTAAAAGTAGAAATGTACTACGGTGAAAAATTTGAAAGCGTTAACGCTTTCATTGATGAATTAAAAAATTACATATATTATTACAACAACGAACGAATTTCTTTAAACTTAAAAGGAATGAGTCCGGTGCAATACCGAACTCATTCGCAAATTATTTAATTTAAAATTTTGTCTAAAATTTGGGGTTCACTTCAAACGTGCGGTTTATTTTATTTCTAAATCTTTTTTTATTTTTTCAATCATTTTTAGCGCAGCCTGACGACCTAATTCAATAGTTTCTTCTGCTTTTTCCAAATTATGAAGCGGAATATCTTTTAAATCAGGGTCGCTAACACAATCAGCTTTTTTGTACATTTGTGCAACTGTTTGCCAATCACTCATTTCAAAAGCATACATTAAAACTTCCATTAAATTTTTTGCTTTTTCGTGACCGGCACCCTGATATCCGACATCAACGGCAATAACGTATTCAGCCCCCATTTTTTTTACTTCTTCAATGGGAACTCTGGTCATTGCTCCACCATCAATTAATTGCATATTATCAATTTCAACCGGTTCAAATACACCGGGAATTGCAAAACTTGCGTGGCATGCTTTTGATACCTTGCCTTTGTTAAGAGTTATACATTTTCCTGTTATAATATCGCAAGCAATGGCTGTAAATGGCGGAAAACACTCTTCAATATTTTTGCTTTTACAAAGCATATCCACAAGATTTTCTGCTTTATCCCCCTTAATAAAACCAAGGTGTGGAATAATTATATCAATAAATGACGACATATCTATTGTTGAACAAAGCTTTCCTGCCATATACATATCACTGCCTGTGCAATATAAACCACCTACAATAGCACCGGCACTGCAACCGGATACGTAATCAATAGGAATATTATTTTCGTTTAAAACTTGAATAACACCTATATGTGCAACACCATGAGCGGCACCGCCGCCAAGCGCAAGACCTACTTTTTTCATATTGCCCCCACCTTTATAATATAAATTGTATTGGTGATAATTTTGTTATATATTTTTTTGTTAATTTTATGCGTAATTTTTCCTCAAATGACCATAACAACCGCAAAAGAAACTGTGGTTTTGTGGGCAGAAAGCATTTTGCCTTCTTTGCTACCTTTTTTTATTATAAGTAAATGCATCTATTATAATGGCGGAGTAACTCTTTTCAGCAGGCTTTTAAAGCCATTAACGAATTTTTTAGGATTACCTGATTCAATTGCTTTTCCGCTATCAATGAGTCTTTTATGTGGATATCAGACCGGAAGCAGAACGGTTGCAAATATGAATCTGATAAAAAATACAGATTTATTTGCTAACGTATGTTTTTCAGCTAGTCCGATTTTCGTTATAGGCACAATAGGAACAGTCATTTTAAAAAATACTTTTTTAGGGTATGTATTATATATAATTCATATTTGCACACTTTTAATTATCACCGTTTTATTCAAACGCCAAGATTCTGAAGTTATTATAGAAGTCCAAAATAATGGCTCTCTTTCAACCGCCATAAACGAAAGCATAACTGCAATATTAAATATTTGCGGATATATGATTTTATATAATCTTATAATAAAAATTATAACTTGCAATCTTCCTGAAAAAATAAGTGTATTTGTTTCAGGATTATTTGAATTTACACAAGGAATAAAACAAGCAAGTATATTATACACTGACCCACTGCCAATTATAAGTTTCTTTTTATCTTTTGGTGGAATGTGCGTAATAACACAATGTCTTTCATCGCTAAAAGATGTAAATAAATCATCTTTTGTTTTTTATCGTATTCTTTCAGGTTTAATATCGTACATTCTTTGCATAATATACGAAAAAACCGCCCTATACATACCGATATTAATAACACTTACGATTATTATATCTGCATATATTTTAAGGCGGAGAAAGTTTTATTGGTTAAAGTCAGCAAAATCTTGTGATATCTGATCTTCAATTTCCTTAACGCGATTCTGCAACTCTTCAAATACGCTTAATGCATAATTTTTAGCCGAAAGTTTAACTTCTTTAGCCTTCTTCTTTGCATTATCTTCTCTTTTTTGTGCTTCGATTTCAGCATTACGTACAATTTCGTGTTCCATAACCATTTCATCGGCAGTTTTCTGAGCAGCTGCAATGCATTGTTTTGCTTCTTCTTCGGCATCTATAAGAATCTGACGGCGCTCCTTCATAATATTGCTTGCTCTTTCAAGCTCAATGGGAAGACTTTCACGAAGCTCATCTATAATATCAAGGCAGGCAGCTGCATCAACCATAACTTTATCGGAAAATAATCCTTTCTTTGCCTGGCTTAACTCTTTTTCAAGCTCGTCAATTAAATTAGAAATAACGCTGTCCATTTTTAATACTCCTTTTTATCCTTTTTTATTTAATTTATTTTTTACGTAATCATATATTTCAGGGGCAACCATTTTTTTGATGTCGCCACCTAATAAACCAATTTCCTTAACAATACTTGATGAAAGAAAGCTATGCTCGCTATTAGCCATAAGAAAAACTGCTTCAAAGTCTTCATCAAGCATCTGATTGAAGGTTGCCCATTGAAGTTCATATTCAAAATCCGTAACAGCACGTAAACCGCGCACCGCAACGGTTGCGCCGATTTTCTTCATATAGTCAACCATAAGACCTTCTGAAAAATCAACTTCAACGTTTTTTAGGCTTGAAACGCTTTTCTTTATCATATCAATACGTTCATCAACAGTGAAAAAATATTTTTTCTTCGGATTATCCATAACTGCAACAACAAGCTTATCTGCCATTTTTGATGCACGTTTAATTATATCAAGATGACCGAGTGTAATTGGGTCAAAACTACCCGGATATACCATTATTTTCATTTGTTGCCTCCAAGAAAGAAAGTGTTCTGCTGCCGTATTTGCGTGAATCATATTCATTCAGATGTCTGAAAGGAATATCAGAAGAACGTTCTAATATCAATTTTCCATCTTCATTTAAAAGCGGTAGCGAGTAGTTTATTATATCATCATAAAGACCGTCATTATAGGGAGGATCGGCAAAAATAAAATCAAATTTTCTTCCTGCTTTTTTGAAATTTTCTAAAATATTTTTAAAATCGCCACGATGAATTTCACAATTTTCTTCGCAAATTGCTGATACGTTTTCTTTTATGAGATTAGTATTCGCATCAATAAAAACAGCCTTAGCGCCATTTGAAACGGCTTCAATACCCATCTGCCCCGTGCCTGAAAAAATATCAAGAAAAGTTTTTTCGTAAAGGTCAGTACGAATAATATTAAACAAGGATTCTTTTACACGTTGTGATGTAGGCCTTACAGAATAATCTTTTGGTGAAATTATACCTTTTCCTCTGTACTTTCCACTTATAACGCGTAACAAATACTTATTCTTCATAATTTTATCACATCTTTACATTTTTTTCAATAAAAATTTATAATTATTTGTTATTTTTTAATTTATTTACTACAGATGTCAATGATATACGTTCTTTATGTCCAAAAATGTAACCTGCACCCGAAACAATAATAAAAATAACAATAGGAATAAAAAACAGCGGTGCACTAACTGCATTAGGTGTTGAAATATTATTAAGAACAGCAATTGCAGGTTGCGCAAAATCTATGGTAAATGCCGGATTATAAGATACCATCAATGATAAAATTGGAGAAAATGACAAAAACATCAGATAAAGAATCATATAAATTCCATCTGCAACTACGCGTAATTGACCGTCCCACCCCTTAAATGAAACAAACAAATAGCAAATCGTTAAAATAATTGCAGGAAGCATTGCAATCATTGCAGAAACAAAACCCTTGTATGCTCTATAATTTTTATTTTTTGTATCTTCTTCACCGCTCATAAGTGAGCCACTCCATGCCATATAGTAGATAAAAACTATAAATAAAATTCCTACTGCAATTTTAATAGCAAGTTCAATGTCAGCGCCAAGACACATCATCATTGTGATAAATGCAATAACACTGGTTGCAATGAACGTTAAAATAAGCTTTCCGGTGAGTTTAAAAATGCTTTTCATTTTTATTTTGCCTCCAAAATTTCTTTTTCAGTTATAATAATATCCATTTTTACGTCAGTATCTTTTACTTTAATATTTTCTGTTTTTTGACAAGAAAAAGCTACGCCGATTTTTAAACAATAATTTTTAGATAAAAAACGGTCATAATATCCTTTTCCAAACCCGAGCCTGTTTAATTGATTGTCATAAGCACACATAGGAACAATAACTGCATCAATTTTTCCGTTAAAACTTTCCCCCGTTGGCTCTTTTATGCCGTATGAACCAATTTCAAAATCAGCGCTCTGCACTGCTATAATCTCATTATCTTCAACGCGTGGATATAAAAAAGTTTTATTTTTCAGTTCACTGATAAAATTAACGTCAACTTCGCCATCAATGGCATTATACAACATAATTACATTTTTATCATCAACAAACTCAAGAATTTTCTTACAAATTTTTTCAGAATATTCTTTGTGAAGTTTTTTATCAATACTTTTACGTTGTATTCGTCCATTTTTTCTTGCTTCAAACATATTCTTTAGGAACTCTTTCCGTTATTGATAACATAATTTCATAGCTTATGGTATCTGACCATTTTGCAAGATTATCTGCAGTAATTTCATTGTTTTTCTGTTTTCCTATAAGCACAACGTCGTTTCCGACTTCTATATCAGGAATATCGGTAACGTCTACCATAGTCATATCCATACAAATTCTGCCTGTAATATGTGCTTTTTTACCATTTATAAGCACATATCCTTTATTAGACATTATGCGTTTATAACCGTCGCCATACCCTACCGGCAAAACCGCAACAACCATATCACGTTCTGCTTTATAAGTACAACCATAACTTATATATTCGCCTTTTAAAACTTTATTTACCGCAACGATTTTTGTAACAAACGACAATACAGGTGAAATATCAATAGTTTTTTTACATTCAGCAGACGGATAATAACCATAAGTAATAATCCCTGCACGAACCATATCAAAAGAAAGTTCAGGATATTGAAGTATGGCACCACTATTAGCGCAATGAACGATAACATCAAAGCCGTCATTTCTTATTTGTTCTACCGCTTTTTTAAACTCATTTACCTGAAAATCAGTATATTCTCTGTTAAGTCGGATCGTAGCCATGTCGTTCTGTGAGCCAAGGAGTTGCTACTCCAATTTGTCTTCCTAAGACCGCTTGGCCTCCGACTTACCACTATTAGCGCAATGAACGATAACATCAAAGCCGTCATTTCTTATTTGTTCTACCGCTTTTTTAAACTCATTTACCTGAAAATCAGTATAT
>JAZROC010000167.1:0-6348 GCA_045648525.1 Clostridia bacterium | reverse complement strand
AATAGATATAATAGATGATGTAATAAAAATAGAAGTATAAAAAAATAGCCAACACTTTAGTTGGCTATTTCTCTTATTCTTCTTCCTCTTCGTCTTCCTCTTCGTTGGACTCGTTTTCCATTTCCGCCATAACTTCTAAAGAGTCTTCTGCGGTGTCGGGAAGCATATCATCGTCATCATCATAATCAAGAGGATCATTGTCCTTTTCTTCTTGTGTGAATCTCTTATTACGGCAAGCGTAACAGATTTCTTCACCTTCTTCAAGATAATTTTCATTACACTCAGGGCAAAGTTTGTAGTCGTCATCAAGTTCAAGCTCGGGTTGACCCTGAATTTTTCCCATATCCACGAGGCAAACCTTGCAATACTGTTCAGTTTCTTCGTTGATATAGTTAAGCATACATCTGGGGCATTTAACGTACATTAAAAATTCACCTCGGCTTTTTTATAAATCTTTGAGCATTATATATGATTTTATTGATTTTGACAAGTGAAAATTTTATGATAATTATTTCTTCCACGTTGCAGGCATAAAAAGTATCAGTATGGGATAAATTTCAAGCCTGCCCAAAAGCATTGCAAAGGATAAAACCAGTTTTGAAAATACCGAATATGGCGCGAAATTTGAAAGTTCGCCAAACAAGGGACCAATATTATTAAAGGCTGAAACGGTTGCAGAAAGGTTTGTTTCCATATTGAAGGGCTCAAAGGAAAGGGCAAGGAAAATAACAACGATGCAGAAAGAATATATTGCAAAATATGCAAGCACCGCCGTAATGCGCTCTTCATCAAGACTTTTGCCTTCAAACTTAACAGCCTTGACCGTGCGCGGATAAAGTACTTGTCTTATGCGCTTGTGTACCGTTTTAATTAAGATAACAAGACGTGAAATTTTAAGTCCGCCTGCCGTTGAGCCTGCGCAAGCACCGATAAACATTAAAATAAAAAGAATTGCTTTTGCAAGCGAGGGCCAACTGTTCGCGTTGGCGGTGGCATAACCGGTAGTGCTTATAAATGACGAAACCTGAAATGCCGCGTGCCTTAAACTTTCGCCAAAACCGTTATACATAGACCTTACGTTAAAGGCGATGGCAACAGTTGAAGCAAGAACTATGCCCGTATAAGTCCAAAATTCCTGACTTCTTATTGAAAGCGTAAATTTGCCTACGAAGCAAAGGAAAAACAAGTTAAAGTTTATGCCGAAAAGGAACATAAATATAGTAATTACCCATTGGCAATAGGGTGAATATGAAGCAATACTGTCGGCAAAAACGCCAAATCCGCCTGTGCCTGCAGTGCCAAGCGCGTGAATAGCACTTTCAAAAACGGGCATTTTGCCTAATAGAAGAAGGAAGAATTCCACAATGGTCATAATAATATATATAACGTATAAAATTCTTGCCGTCTGTTTTGCTTTAGGTACGAGTTTATCAACGTTTGGGCCGGGCATTTCTGCACGGAGCATATGAATAGCTCTGCCTGAAGCCTGCGGTAAAAGCGCAACGAGCAAAACTAAAACACCCATACCGCCAATCCAATGGCAAAGCGAACGCCAGAACATATTGCCGTGGCTTAAAACCTGCGGGTCTTCTAAAATGGTTGCGCCCGTGGTGGTAAGACCGCTTACAACTTCAAAAAAACTGTCAATGTAAGACGGAATTTCACCGCTTAAATAAAAGGGCAACGCGCCCACAAGGGAAAGAATTATCCAGGCAAGCGCAACGGTTACAAGACCTTCCTTTGCAAAGAAAACGTTATCTTTAGGCTTAAACAACAGCGAAATGCCGTAAAGAAGCCCTGCAATTATTGCAGTTAGTAAAAGCCACATAAAGCTTGCTTCTGAATATATAAGTGAAACTAAAGCCGAAGCTAAAAGACACAACGCACCTACGCCCGAAATCTGACCGGTGGTGTGTATTACCATTTTATAGTTCATAAAAATTATTTCAGTATATCTGAAAGCTCCTGAATTTTTCTGTCTGCGGCAATGATAATTACCTTGTCACCTGAAAGGATAACGTCATCACCTGTGGGGATAATAGGCTTTTTCTCGCGGATAATACCTGCAATAAGAATATTTTCCTTTAAATTCATTGCTTTTAAAGGAATGTTCTGCCTTGCAAAGTTTGGTGAAACCTTAAATTCAATGGCTTCAACGCGGTCATCCATAAGGTGATAAAGAGTTTCAATGTTACTGCCCAAGGAATTTCTCAACGCGCGGGCATAGCGCACAATAACGTCGGAAACAGTTTTTTTGGGCGATATTATGGTATCAAGACCTAATTTTTCCGAAAGTTCCAAAAGCTCGTCACGGTTAACTTTTGTTATTACCTTTGGTACTTCAAAGGAGGAGGCAAGCACGGAAATAAGAATATTTTCTTCGTCCATACCCGTCAGGGAAACGAAAGCGGAAGTATCTTTTATGCCTTCTTCCAATAACAATTCCTGTTGCGCGCCATCGCCAAGAACAATTTCGGCTTTTGGTATATCGTCACAAAAACGCTGGCATACTTCGGGGTCTTTATCAATGATTTTTACGCTTCCGCCCACTTGAAGAAGCATTTTTGCAAGATAATATGCGATACGGCTTCCGCCTAAAATCATAACGTCTTTTGCCTGCTTCTGATACACGTTAAGTTCTTTGAAAAGTTTTTGAATTTCTGTGCTTGTGGCGGTTATACCGATTTTGTCGCCACCTTTTAAAACGAAACTTCCGTTAGGAATGAAAACTTCGTCGCCGCGCTGAATAGCGCAAACAAGCACCTTTGCACCGTACTTTTCACGCATTTTGAAAAGACTCATTCCGTCAAGCTTTGAATCAGGCTTTAAGCGGATTTCTATCATTTCAAAGTTACGTCTTGAAAAATACTCGATTTTTTCTGCCGACGGGAATTTTAAAATGTTATAAAGCTCCTGCGCGGCAAGCATTTCCGGGTTAATTGCCATTGAAAGATCTAATTCCTGCCTTAAAAATACAAGGCTCTGGTAGTTGTATTCGGGGTTGCGAATTCTTGCAATGGTGTGCTTTGCACCAAGACGTTTTGCTAAAAAGCAGGAAAGCATATTGGTTTCGTCTGAACCCGTCAAAGCAATGTAAAGCTCGGCATCTTCAATGCGCGCATCTTTAAGGGTTGCACAGTCGGTGCAGTTGCCTTCAACACCTATAACGTCGTTCGTGTTTGAAATATCATCAACAACGGCGCGGTTAATGTCAATGGCAGTTACGTTATGGTCCTCGGAAACAAGACTTTCAAGAATCGTCGAACCTATTTTACCTAAACCTGAAATAATTATATTCATAAATAAAACCTCTTGTTAACAGTTAAGAAGATTATACCACTATTTTTCTGATTTTGCAATATCACAAACGCAAAGAACGTCATCTTTTACGGTAAATTTAATTTCATAATCCTGATACCTCATACCGTAAACGCGGTTTTCGTCGCTCTGGTACGATGGACGCGGGTCATTTTTCAGCATTGCAAGCACCGTTGAGCGTATGTTTTCGGGCAAAAGATTTATTTGCGGAAACTCTACTTGAAGTTCATAATCAAAAACTTCGTCGGCAAAACCGCTTTTGGCATCGGGGTGACTATCGGTATATGCTATATATGGCTTGATATCAAAAATTTCGGTGCCCGAAAGAATATCTGCACCCGTAACGTATAATATTGTGCCAAAGTCTTTGGTATGCTCGATTTTTTCAAGTTTTACAGAAGATAGTCCGATTGGATTTGGTCGGTATGGCGACCGCGTTGCAAAAACACCAACCCGCTTGTTTCCACCCAAACGGGGCGGGCGCACGCAGGGCGACCACTCCTTTTTTGAGTTTTCGCTAAAATGCCATAAAAGCCACAAATGCGAATATTCTTCAATGCCTCTTAAGGCTTCCTGCTGTCTGAAATCTTTTTCAAAAATGATTTTTGAGGTCATTTCCTTTAAAATTCCGCTTTGGCGGGGAATACCGAATTTATCCTTAAAATCATTGTAAATACGGGCAATTACTTTCAAATTATCCATTGATTACACCAAACCTTTTTCTGAATTCCGATGGAGATATGCCGTTTTTCTTCTTAAAACAAGAAGAAAAGCTTAATGAAGCAGAAAAACCTACCTTTTGGGCAATCTGGTCAATGGTCATCGTGCTTGAAAGTAATAATTGCTCGGCAACAGCGATGCGGTAATTGGCAACGTATTTGTGCAGAGTTATGCCGTTTGCACTTAAAAATAGCTTGTTAAGGTAGTATGGGTGATAGCCTACAAGCTGTGCCAAAGTAAAATTATCAACGTTTTTATTATAGTTTTCGTGAATGTATTCCATAACTAATTCAAGCATACTGTCGGCACGGGAATCTGCCTGCGACGTGGCGGCGCGGACGATGTTTATAAGACAATCCTTCATTAATGAAGTGATTTTTTCCGTTGAATATGTTTTCTTACTTGCACTTTCAAAAAGAATTTTCTCAAGCAAACTGTAAATTGACGAATTTCCCGTACAAATGATAGGCTGGTTAAGTATGTTACAATCTTCAAAATTTATTTGTTTTGGTTGGGTGTTGGTGTCGGCATTATCGTTAAGATATATAACGGGAATAGGCTTTGCCTGATGACTGTTATCCAGCGTGAAATCAAAATTTATTGAAATCATCGAAACTGTGGCGGGCGTTAGAAAACTGTATTTTGTGCCTGCCTGCCACAAGAATAACGTGCCTGATGAAAATGAATATTTCTTGTCATTGACAAGGATTGTGCCTTCTCCTTCAGTTACGTAAAAAAGTCTGCAGTCCATCGTAACGCA
This sequence comes from Clostridia bacterium, assembly GCA_045648525.1. GTDB lineage: Bacteria > Bacillota > Clostridia > Christensenellales > QALW01 > UMGS1322. The sequence continues at coordinate 1,550 of JAZROC010000167.1, read as the reverse complement.
TGGACGCTTGCTTTTTAGCATTATTTTATAGGCAAATCTTACGTATGGCAATACTTCAATTAACTTCATTTTCTTCACCTCGCAAGCACATTATACACTAAAGATTTAATAAACGCAAATATTTCTTGACATTTTTGTTTTGATATGGTATCATATATTCAAGTTATGAGGGAGTAGTTCCGTGCAATGCACGCGATATTGCCGTCAGCACAGGAGGTTTTTCTCCTCGGTATATCTAAGGATAAGACTCATATGCAGGCGTACGCTGCATATGAGTTTTTTGTTTTCTCATAGCTGTATATTAAAAAGGAGACGTTAAAAAATGAAAAAAGGAAAAATTGTTGCTATTATCATTGCCGCCGTAATTGTTATCGGCATTATTTCAACTTGCTTTACCGTTGTTCAGGCAGGTCACACAGGTGTTGTTCTTACCTTCGGTGCCGTTTCTGATAACGTTTTAAGCGAAGGTTTGCACTTTAAACTTCCCCTTGTACAGCAGGTGCTTCAGGTAAATAACCGTACACAGAAAATTGAAACGGAGGGCACCGCTTCTTCAAAGGACTTGCAGATTGTTTCTTACGTTGTTGCAGTTAACTTCAGAATAAACAATACTGCATCTGCTGACCTTTACAAAAACGTTGGCGCAGATTACAGTAACGTTATCGTTGCTCCTGCAATTCAGGAAAGCATTAAGGCGGTTACTGCCCAGTTTACTGCAGAACAGCTTATTACCGAGCGTCAGAATGTTGGCGATCAGATTAAAACCGTTTTAAGTGAAAAAATTTCTGCTTACGGCATCACCGTTGAAATCTTTAATATCGTTAACTTTGATTTCTCTGATGAATTCAATGCCGCTGTTGAAGCAAAACAGACCGCACAACAACAGGCTTTGAAGGCAGAACAAGATTTAGCGCGTATCGAAGTTGAGGCAAAACAAAAGGTTACTCAGGCTCAGGCTGAAGCCGACAGTATCCGCATAATTCAGGAAGCACTCTCCGCCGCACCCGATTACGTTGAATACGTTAAGTGGAATAAGTGGAACGGTGAACTCCCCAATGTTATGACCGGCTCTGATAGTGGAGTTATTGTTGATGTGGGCGACGTGACACAAAAAAGCGAATAACGAGCGCAAAAAATTCCTGAAACTGCGGGTTGCGTGCGGTATAATTGCGCGGTCACTTACCGTTATGTAAGCTCCCTCACACAAAGGGTTCCCGAAATGCAGTATTGCATTTTGGGAAAGAGGAAGCACAGCGAAGCCAAAAAAGCTTTTCGCAACCGCGGAAAGCGTAAAGCGTAGCTTGTGCTGACGATGCGCCCCTGATTTTCAGGCTTTTTTGCACTCTTGGATATGCGCTATCTGCGTGCCTTGTCTTGCAAGTTTTATTCGCGTTTTTCGGTGCATATGATAAACACGAATAACGAGCATAAAAAATTTTCGCAAATGCGGACAGTATGATCTGTCCGCTTTTTTGTTTTTCTGAAAATCTTTAAATATTGCGTATTTTCCTTTAAATATTGTGAAGTCGGATCGTAGCCATGTCGTTCTG
>JAZROC010000166.1:0-3382 GCA_045648525.1 Clostridia bacterium | reverse complement strand
GCCGTAAGCACACCGCAGGTATTGCCGTCAAAGCCGTACTTTGCGCGGTCATAGCCGATTTCAAGAACCGTATCCCTTGCGATTTTCTGAATATCTATTTGCGCGGTTGTGGTAATTTCGCCCATTACAACAATCAGACCTGTTGTGCAGGAAACCTCACATGCAACGCGTGCCGTTTCGTCCTCTTTTAAAATTGCGTCAAGAACACTGTCGGAAATCTGGTCGCAAATTTTATCAGGATGTCCCTCAGTAACTGATTCTGATGTAAAGAAATATTTTTTCATATGTGGTTGCCTCCTCAAAAGCATAATATCGCTATTTTAATTATTTATATATTATACTATATATGCCCCCAAAAAGTCAACCCCTTAGTGACGTTTTTTTGTGAAATTTACAGTCTATTTTCGTCGGATTTTTTCACTTATTTTTCAATTTAGTTTTCTTAACTTTCACATTTGGTGTATTTGCCTGAAAAATCACCGTAAATCCTTTGCGAATATTATAATTCCCCCATAATCACTTAAATCCTCCTTTTATTTTTTATCGAAGAAATATTTTTTGCCGCACCGCAATAAATAAATATTTCTTAACTAAAAAAAGACTGTTTCGGCAGACACAAAATTGCCGTAAACAATCTTTTTCTTTTTTCTTTTTCTATACTAATCTAACCTATACTATACTACGCGGTCATTTGGTTGTCATTTTGTCAACCAAAAATCTCACAAAAAGCCATATAAAACTCACATTTTGCTATTGTAATTAGTCAGAAAACCCTATATAATATTGCCATAAACTAAAAGGAGAAAACATTATGGCAATTATTTTTAATGAAGAAACCAACATTTTTCACATTGAAAGCAAAAACCTTTCCTATGCATTTAAGCTTCATCAAGGTTTTCCCGAGCACTTATACTTCGGCAAAAAAATTGGTATGGATGATATTTCCTACACCCTCACAGGCGGTTCAAACGCTCTTTTCAGTTTTTCGCCCGCAGGCGTTCCCTACGAATGTTTGGCGCCTGAAATTATCTTCTACGGCACCGGTGATTACCGTGAGCCTACCGTGCACGTTATAAACAAAAACGGTGACAGACTTTCCGACCTCTTATATGACGGCTACGATATTTTGGAGGAAAAGCCGAAAATTTCAAATATGCCCTCATTATCAGGCGGTGAAACTCTTGTTTTACACTTAAGGGATAAGGTGACAAATTTCTGCGCCGACCTTTACTACACGCTCTATGACGACTGCGATATTTTAGTAAGAAGAATCGTTTATAAGAATATGGGCAATGATGCCATCACCCTTGACCGCGCCTATTCTTTCACCCTTGATTTGCCCTCCGACAACTATAAAATTCTCTCACTTCAGGGCTCTTGGGCAAGAGAAAGATCACCTGAAATCACACCTCTTGTGCACGGTGTAATTACCATTGATTCAAAGCGCACCTCATCATCACACGTGCTTAATCCCTTTATGGGAATTTTAGGCGAAAACACTACTGAAACAAGCGGTGAAGCCATTGGTGTAAGCTTTGTTTATTCGCCATCATACACTCTTAAGGCGCAGGGCACACATTCAGGTGACGCCATTATTTCAGGCGGTATCAACGATTTTGACTTTGCCTGGATTTTACAGCCCGGTGAAATTTTTGAAACACCTGAAGCAGTTATCGCCTATTCTTCCGAAGGTTTAGGCGCAATGAGCCGTACCTTGCACGATGCCTTCCGCGAGCATTTAGTTAACAAAAATTACGTTTACAAAAAGCGTCCTTTGGTTATCAACAACTGGGAAGGCACTACCTTTAACTTCACCGAAGAAAAGTTAAAAGCCATCATTGACGGTGTTGAAGGCACGGGTCTTGATACTTTCGTTCTTGACGACGGTTGGTTCGGCATAAGAAACGATGAAAAATCAGGTTTAGGCGATTGGTTCGTAAATACCCAAAAGCTTCCCAACGGTTTAAAGGGAATTTCCGATTACGCCCACAAAAAAGGCTTCAAATTCGGATTGTGGTTCGAGCCTGAAATGCTTAATATCGACTCCGACCTTTATCGCGCTCACCCCGATTTTGCAATTCAGTCAGAAAACAGACCTCATTGCGCAGGCAGAGGCGGTGGTCAGCTGGTTCTTGACTTAACCCGTGAAGACGTAAGAGATTACATTGTAGAACTTATCAACAAGGTTATCCGCGAAAACGGTATCGACTACGTTAAGTGGGATTCAAACCGCTTTATCACCGAGTCCGTTTCAAAAAATCTTCCTGCAGAAAGACAAAGGGAATTTGCTCACCGCTATATTTTAGGTTTATACGATTTGCTTGTCAGAATCGTTCTTCAGAACCCCGACGTGTTCTTTGAAGGCTGTTCAGGCGGTGGCGGACGTTTCGATCCCGCAATGCTCTATTACTTCCCGCAGAGCTGGACAAGTGATAATGCCGACCCACAGGAAAGAACTTTAATTCAGCACGGAACAAGCATCTGCTATCCCTTATCAAGTATGAGTTGCCACGTAGTTGCCCCCAAAGCAAGACAGACTTCCTTAAAAACCCGCGCTGATATTGCAGGCTTAGGCACCTTCGGCTACGAGCTTGACGCTTCAAGTTTTACCGACGAGGATCGCAAAAACGTTCTTGAAACCGTTAACGAATATAACGAATGGAATGCCGACCTTGTTTTAAAGGGTGACCTTTACCGTATCGACAATCCCTTTGAATCAAACTACTTCTCTCAGGCAATCGTTTCAAAGGATAAGACCAAGGCAATTCTCGTGTGCTATAAGAGGGTACAGATTTTCAACACCTTCACAAAACGTTTTAAAATGGCAGGTCTTGACGAAAACAAAACCTACTACGTTCCCGAGCTTGACAAATGCTTCAAGGGCTCAACCTTAAATAACGTAGGCTTCCCCTCAAATATCCGCACCGATTTTACAACGGTAAAATATCATTTTATCGAAAAAGTGTAACTTTTTTAAAAACTCCCGCGTTTTATATGTGAAGGAGTTGATTATATGAAAAAACTTTTATCGTTGCTTTTTATCGTAATGTTTCTGGTGGGTTGTGCCCCGTCCCCTGAAAATTTAGCAGAAAATTATCAGCAGAAAATTTTGAATATTACGGGAACTCCGTCAGAAATTTTAAAAGCCACGCAAATGGAATTTGGCATTGAAATTTTAAAACAAAGCTTTAAAAATGACAATGTTCTCATTTCTCCGCTATCTATAAAACTTGCGCTGGCAATGGTCTATAACGGTGCCGACAACGAAACGAAAAGTCAGATGGAATCGGTGTTAGGCTTATCTTCTGAAGAACTTAACACGGAACTTTATAAATACGTTTCCACCCTTGAAAGCGAAAATAACACCCTGCATATTGCTAAC
>JAZROC010000165.1:0-3856 GCA_045648525.1 Clostridia bacterium | reverse complement strand
GGATATCAAAAACTTCCCATCCGAAAGGCTTGTTGTAGGTAAACCACGAAACGCGGTGAGCCTCTTTTAATTCCATTATCTTTTTGATAATAATATCACATTCCAAAAGAAGTTGCTTCAGAGTTTCAGTATCCTTTTTATCGTACGCTTCCTTAAGCCTTATACCGAAATCGCCCTTGTTTTCAAGCGCAGAGCAAAGTTTTACCACTATATCAGTAGCAGGCTTAAAGGTTTCAGGCAAATTAAGTAACGAAAGCTTTTTGGTCATATCTTTAAAATAATCGCCGACAAGATAAAGATGCTTATCTGCAATACCAAGAAGCGGGTCGTTATAAATCATTGAACGTGTTGAAGTATCCACTTCCTTAATGCTTTTTTCAGGCATTTCATACATCATTATTTCATCATAAGAAGCGTTACAGCTTATTCTGAAAGTTTCTTTTATATGGTTTAGATTATAACCGCCTGCATAATCAAAGGAAGCAAACCACGAAATACCTGCAAGCGCCATTACGTGTGAGCCTTCCGGACCGTTAAGCCAAGCGGTAGCCATAACGTTTTTCACGTCATTTTCTTTACAAGCGTTAAGCGCGGCTATTGAACTTTTAAATGAAATTGAATATAGCGGGCAATGTCCCGTCCAAATCCACACACCGCCTGCAAAAATCATTTCGTCACTAAAAACTGAAAGATGTTTTTTAACGTTAATATCATACCATTCCTGCGAATCGTGATAATAATCCCAAAAAACAGGTTGAACGCCTTTGGGAATTTTTTCAATAATTTCAGGAGTAAACTCAACGTCGCGGTGATAATCTTCATAGGGTTTTATGTTTTTGCCTGCGTGACGGAAAAACATATCCGACCACATCATAGGTTCAAGACCGTGTTTGATTGCAAGGTTTCTTACCTTTTCTACGTGTTCAAGATAAATATCGTCTCTTGGCTTATAACCATACGTTTCAAGATAATTGCCTGTGCCTAAATCAAAAGTTTCGTCCATACCAATGTGAATGCGATTTGAAGTGTAACATTCCTTGATTGTTCTGAACATAGCATCAATAAGTTTATAAGTTTCTTCATTGCCTACAAGCAACGTAGAAACACCGTCTTTATACTTGCTTGCGGCGGGCCATATAAGATGTGTTGCAAGGTGACCTAAAGTTTGTATGCAAGGCACAAGTTCAATGCCGAGTTTCAGGGCATAAGCATCAAGCTCTTTTAATTCTTCTTTAGTGTATCTTCCTCTTAAATGACCAAAATACGGATAGCCTTCAACTTCATAAGTATCTTCGGTATAAAGCATAAAGGTGTTAAGGCCCATTAAAGCCATTTTTCTAAAAAGAAGTTTTACGTTTTTTACAGTCATAACCGCGTTTCTTGACATATCGAACATTGCGCCGTTTGTTGTAAACAACGGAGTTTCCGCAATCTCTTTTTCTGTTACGCCATTTTTGAACAAGTCTATAACGTATGCAAGACCTCTGAAAAAGCGAGATTTTTCCTTAAAGGAAATTCTTGCATAATTATTTTTTAAGGAAACGAGAAGCTTATCTTCCTCTGTTTCCTCTGATTCAATGGTAAATTCAGCATTTTCGCATATTGAAAACTTTAAATCTTCCGCTAAAATTTTAATGCCGTCTAACAAATTTTCTGAATTTAAAAATTTAATCTTCATAAAAGTTCCTCCTGAAATGATATTATTATTTTAACTAAAAAAGTCAAGAAAGTCAATACACCTTATGGTTTATTTTTGCATATGATATAAAAAAGGGGTTTTGTTTATGAATTTTTCAGATTTAAGAAGAAAAGAAGTAATTAACGTAATAGATGGTAGACGACTTGGGTGTATTTGTGATATAATAATTAACGTAAACTGCTCAAAACTTGAGGCCATTATCGTTCCCGGCTGTTTTACTCTTGCCAATATTTTTCAAAAACCTAAAAATATTGTCATTCCGTGGAATAAAATTCACAAATGGGGCGATGACGTTATTTTAGTTGATGCGGGAGAAATTTGCATAAGATAGGAGAATACAAATGTTTAAAATTATTGCATCAGACCTTGACGGTACACTTCTTAACTCAAATCAGCAGATAAGTGATTATACCGTAAATACGCTGAAGGAAGCCTATGATAAAGGCATTGATTTTATAGTTTGCACAGGAAGAATGTATGATTCTATGTCCTTTTTGCTTCCTAAACTGACTTTCTGCAGGTATGCAATTACCAGTATGGGTGCCGAAGTTTATGATAATTTTGAGAAAAAACTCATTTACGAAAGACCGATGGAAGAAAAACACGTTTTAGAGATTGCAGAATATGCGTTAAAAAACAACATACATATGAATCTTTATGTGGAAAACGTTTTATATACCAACAGTCTTGATAAGTATTCCGAAAAATATTATAAAGACACTACCTCAATGGCAAAGCTTGTTGAGGGTGACGTTTTAGAATTTTTAAAGGGCAAAAAGCTTTCAAAGCTTGTTTTCATTGGTGAGCCTGAAGATATGCCTCAGCATTTTGAATATTTTGAAAAGAAATTGGGCGGACAGTTAAATATCTGTGCTTCTTTCAGGCACTACGTTGAATTTTCGCATATAGATGCGCAGAAAGACATAACCTTAAACAAGTTCATCGAAAGCCTTGGCTATAAAAGAGACGAGCTTATTGTTTTCGGTGACAGCGGTAACGATATTTCAATGCTTAAAAATACCGGTTTTTCCGTTTGTGTGGGCAACGGTTGGGACGAAGCTAAAAAAGAATCCAACTTAATTTGCGAAAGTAATGATAACGACGGTGTTGCCAAAACGGTAGAACGCTTGATTTTAGGTAAATAATTATGGAAATTTCAATTTCAAAGCTTGCAAAGGATTTACATTTTCAGATAATCTGTAACGGAAATAAAAAAACTGTTGAAGTTCCCTGTGCCGATATTAATCGTCCGGGTTTGTTTCTTTCGGGTTTTCATCAGCATTTTGATGAATCGCGCATACAGATAATAGGCACGGCAGAAGAAGCCTTTCTTATGAATATGGAAAAGGACAAGCGCGTAAATGCACTTGAAACACTTTTTAGGAAAAAGTTTCCTTTTTTGGTAATAAGCAATAATGCAGGTGAAATTTCGGAATTGAAGGAATGTGCTAAAAAATACAGTACGGTTATTTTTAAATCTGAAAAATCCACCGCTACAAAGCTTGTTGCCGAGCTTTCAGGTTATTTAAACCACAAGCTTGCACCTATGACCACAATGCACGCAGTTTTGCTTGATATTTATGGCCTTGGTATTTTGATTACAGGCGATTCAGGCATCGGAAAAAGCGAAGCCGCGTTGGAGCTTGTAAAACGCGGGCACCGTCTTGTTGCCGATGATGCGGTTATCGTTAAGAAAATTTCGGAAAACAGGCTTATCGGTGAAGCGCCCGAAAACATTAAACATATGATGGAAATTCGCGGTGTAGGTATAATCAACGTTGAGCTTATGTACGGCATCAGCGCGGTAATTGAATCAAAAAGCATCGACCTTGTGGTTCATCTTGAATTCTGGGATAAAAACAAGGATTACGACCGTCTTGGCATGGACGAGGACAGGCAGGAAATTTTAGGTGTTTCCGTTCCCCTGCTTACAGTTCCCGTTCACCCAGGCAGAAACCTTGCCATAATTATGGAATCTGCCGCACGAAACACACGACTTAAACAATCAGGGTATGATGCCCTTGAAGAAATAAGACAAAGACAATTAAAATTAATGGAGGAATAAACAATGTACACTATCGGTATTGATTTAGGCGGAACAAATATTGCAGTTGGTCTTGTTGACGAAAATTACAAAATTATCGTAAGCAAATCAAC
>JAZROC010000164.1:0-4329 GCA_045648525.1 Clostridia bacterium | reverse complement strand
TATATTCTCTGTTATCAGCATCTGACTCCGCAAAATGCGTAAAAACACCCTTTAATTTAACAAAATCAGATTCTTTTATTTTTGAAAGCAACTCGCTTAATTCTTTACCTGCACGAACACCTGTGCGATGCATTCCCGTTTCTATTTTTATATGAATATTTGCTGAAGCATTATTTTTTGAGCAGTATTTTTCAATTCTTTCAATTTCGTTAATTGAACTGACTGCCTGTTCAATATTATAATCAACACACAAATTTTCACTATCCTGCGGTAAGGCACCGACACAAAGAATCGGACAAGAAATACCCGATAAACGAAGTTTTTCACCTTCTTCTAACGTTGCTGTACCGAGATAATCAACCCCGGATTTTTCAAGGATTTTTGAACACTCAACAAGACCGTGACCATAAGCATTTGCTTTAACTAAAACAAGAACTTTCTTTTTAGCAAATTCTTTTATATTAAAAAAATTCTTTTCTAATTTTTTTAAATCAATAATGCATTTTGTTGGTCTTGGCATAATAATCACCTCAATGTTTATTTTTATATTATAATACATAATTAAAAAAAAATAAAGCAAAACCATACCAAAATTAGTATGTTTTTGCCAAAATATATTAAACTTCAAGCTTTCTGAACAAATATATCTTATCTCCTACACTTAACTTTTCAGATATATCAGGATTAAGCTTTAAAACGTCGGTCTCATCAACTCCGTATTTTTTGCATATATCCCATAAATTATCATTACGCTGTACGTTATAGATTATTATACCGAATTCAGGAAAATTATTCTTTTCTGAATTTTTTATATCGGTTATAATTGTTTCCTTAACCATATTTTGCGGTATTGCTTTTAAATTAAGTCCTGCACGAATTTCTATTTCGTTTCCGGAAATTAACACGGCCTGCATATCTATTATTGAAAGGTAAACGTATATATCTTTCGCATCGCTTAATGATACGTTTTCAAAAGTAATATCAAAACTTGTCGTTGTATTAAAACCATTAATTTCGCCTGTACCTGATGCAGTATAAATAACACTTGCATCTCCTGTGCATTTTATAATTGCTTTTGAATCAATTATTTTACTTTCAACAATTTCAGGAACAAAAGTTACCGAGCATATTCTCGCTATGGGATTACAATTTTCAGGCACGTTTATACTAATACTTTTACTTAAAACTGAATTTATTTCACTGTCAATAAGAGAATAATTTATTTCGTTATATGTACACTCCGTTTGATTTTTTAGTGAGTAAGCATCAGAAATTACACTTTTTTCAACATTTTCTCCTGCAAAAACATAGCCATTAAGCCCTATATTATATTCATTGCACCTCATTTCACCTTGTTCATTTGCTTTTATGTTAATATTTATTTCTTCCACATTCAAAATAACAAATGGATTTTTTACATTGTTCTCATTTATATCAATTAATTGTGAAAAATCGAACTTATCTGTAACCTGCACAACCGGGTCGTATTCATCTAACGAATTATAAACTGTCTGAATAGAAACATCTCCACCGATAATTAGTTGACCTGCAGAAATATGCGCTTCTTTTACTGTCACTGATGCATTTGACGATAAAATTTCTTTAATTTCAGGAAGTCGTGGCGAAAGTTCTGTATTTTCGTTTAAATTAAATCTTAAATTTTTTATTAATTGAGTATCAAAACACCTGATAGTTTTTTCCTTTTTTCTATAGTCCTCATTAACTTCGTTTACATATGTAATTTCATTTGGAGAAATTAAAATTGCAAGTACGTTTACTGTGCATGAAAACATAATTTTTCCGGTTTCGGTATACCCTCTTATTTTGTCAACCGTCGGAGAAGTTATCATTCTTGAATCAGGATTTATACCCATTACGTTTTCATTAATAGTAAATCTTTCGCTTCTCTCAATTTTTTTAATTTCATCGTTCAACTTTAAAATTGCTGTATATTTTACAATTCCTTCTATAACCACTTCATTATTTAATATTTCACTTCTGCCGCAAGATACACTTGCGTTAACACAAAGTACTTTCGCATTTTCATCAATGCTTTCTTTGCTGGAAACATTGGTAGTAAAATTTCTTTTTTTCACTGAATTGTATCTCAATTTTTCAATATTCAAATCCATAAACTCGCCCTCCGCTTATTTTTTTGCAACTTTACACTAAAATATATAATTATTTAGTTAAAAATATGCTTATATTTAAAATTCATCATTGCTTTTTTTGTAAAATTTGATATAATAATAAAAAAAGATATTTTGAGGTGTTTTTATGTTAAGTTATAAACTTAGTATACGAAAAATGGAAAGAGCAGATATTCCATATTTAGTTACCTGGGGACAGAATCATTCTCACATTAAAGGTTTTCACGGATATCTTCCCAAAAATACAAACGAGGGCACAAAATGGTATCAACGTTCTTTGCTTGATAAAACACGCGATGATTATATGATTTATGTTTTTGAAGAGGACGGAAAAACATATCCTATCGGTATGCTTGGTCTTGTTAATATTGATGATGCTAACCGCAAAGGCGAATATTACGTTCTTATCGGCAATGAAGAATTCCTTCACCGTGGAATTGCTTATCGCACTTCAAGTGAAATGATTAAAAATACATATTTTAAGGGCTACGATTTTGTTAAGGTATATTCCTGCATTGATAAAGATAATTATCCTGCACAAAAACTTGCTGAAAAATTAGGTTTCAGAAAAGAAGGTATTATGTTATCAGATATCGTCCTTGAAAACGGCACAACCGTTGACAGAATTTATTACGGACTTCTTGCATCAGATAAAATGCAAGACAAACAATAAATAAAGGCAGCTTGAAAAAGCACCTTGAAGGATTATTCCCCAAAGGTGCTTTAATTTTGATTTTTATGGTTATTTTAGGTTTTGACCCAGGTCTTGCTACCTTGGGCTTTGGTGTTATCGAAACAGATGGACACAAACACAAAATGATTGAATATGGTATAATTTCCACCCCACCTGATATGCCAACGCCTATCAGGTTAAGAAACATTTATACCGATGTACAAAAAGTTATCGACACTTTCAAACCCGACGCTATTGCTATCGAAGAGTTGTTTTTCAACAACAACGTAAAAACCGCAATAAACGTTGCGCAGGCGCGCGGCGCATTACTTGCCGCTGCTTCAATGAAAACAAACGAACTTTACGAATATACACCTTTGCAAATTAAGCAAGCTATTGTCGGATATGGTCGTGCCGATAAAAAACAAATACAACAAATGGTAATGTATTTTCTTAACCTCGATAAAGTACCAAAGCCAGATGATGCGGCTGATGGTCTTGCCGCAGCAATATGCCATGCTCACACAGCAAAAATGAGTTCACAGTTTAAAATAAAGTAGGAGTTAAAATGTACGCATATATTACAGGAACAATAGAAGAAGCCGATTTAAGCGGCGTAGTTATTGATAATAACGGTATTGGCTATTACGTTCAATGCCCCTCAAACGTTATGAATAACGTTTCCGTTGGACAAAACGCTAAAATTTTTACTTACCAGCACGTTCGTGAAGATGCAATAATTTTATATGGTTTTCTTACAAAAGAAGACAGAATTATGTTTTTGAGACTAATTTCTGTAAGCGGTATCGGCCCTAAAATTGCTTTACAAGTGCTTTCTTCTCTTTCTGCAAGTGACCTTGCAGTTATTCTTGTAGGCGGAGATGCCTATACTTTAACTAAAGTTCCTGGCATCGGCAAAAAAACTGCACAAAGAATGATTCTTGAGCTTCGAGAAAAAGTTGATAATGATGAACTTGTTAGTGCAACAGTTCAAAGAGGCTCTGCCCCACAGCCTGCAATGATATCTGATGCAATTTATGCACTTGCGGCATTAGGCTATTCTTCGCAGGAAGCTACAAAGGCTGTTGAATCCGTTGCGCCTGACTGTAAAGATACTGAAAGCATTATTCGTGCCGTATTAAAAAGTCTTGATAGGAGATAATTTATTTTGGAAGATGAAAGAATTATAACGTCAGGTCTTTTAGAGGAAGACGTTGATAGCGAAAACTCGTTAAGACCAAAGTGTTTTGACGATTATATCGGACAAGAAAAAGTCAAAGAAATGGTTAATATTTTCGTTTCTGCGGCAAAGGAGCGAAAAGAAGCATTAGACCACACTTTATTGTACGGTCCTCCAGGACTTGGTAAAACAACATTAGCAAACATTATTGCCGCTGAAATGGGCGTTTCTATTCGCGTTACAAGCGGTCCTGCTATTGAAAGACCCGGTGATCTTGCCGCCATACTAACAAATCTGAACGAAAATGATATTTTATTTATTGATGA
>JAZROC010000163.1:0-2865 GCA_045648525.1 Clostridia bacterium | reverse complement strand
ATGCCCTTAACCTTATCGGAAATTGAGAAGGTGGGATATACGCTGAGAGAGTCACCTGAATGGATACCTGTTCTTTCAACAAGCTCCATAATGCCGGGAACAAAAACGTCGTGTCCGTCACAGATGGCATCAACCTCAACTTCTTTACCCTGAATGTATTTATCAACTAAAACGGGCTTGTCCTCGTCAATTTCAACGGCAGTTTTAAGGTAATGACGAAGCTGATCCTCATTGGCAACTATCTGCATAGCGCGTCCGCCTAAAACGAAGCTGGGACGAACAAGTACGGGATAGCCGATTTCCTTTGCCGCATTGATACCGTCCTCGATTTTTGTAACGGCTCTGCCCTGAGGCTGAGGAATGTTAAGCTCCTCTAAAACCTTTTCAAAGCTGTCGCGGTTTTCTGCGCGCTCAATAGCGTCGCAATCAGTACCGATAATCTTAACACCACGTGCCATAAGAGGCTCGGCAAGGTTGATAGCAGTCTGACCGCCCAATGATGCGATTACGCCTTCGGGCTTTTCAAACTCGATAATATTCATAACGTCTTCTGCAGTAAGAGGCTCAAAGTAAAGCTTATCTGCAGTTGTATAGTCAGTTGAAACGGTTTCGGGGTTATTGTTGATGATAATTGCCTCATAACCTGAATTTTTAATAGTTGTAACTGCGTGAACGGTTGAATAGTCAAACTCAACACCCTGACCGATACGGATGGGGCCTGCGCCTAAAACAACGATCTTCTTTTTATCGGTAAGAATTGACGTATTCTCGCCCTGATATGATGAATAGAAGTAAGGAATATAGGCATTTGTGTGGCAGGTATCAACCATTTTGAAGATGGGGAACATATTGTTTTGTTTACGAAGGTTAAATACTTCAATTTCGTTTACTGCCCAGAGTTTTGCAATGAACTTATCTGAGAAGCCCATTACCTTTGCATTTTTAAGGGTTGCAAGGTCGTTTTTATTTGCCTTAACAACTTCTTCCATTTCAACAATTTTCTTAATTGATTCAAGGAAGTATCTTGTAATCTTTGTAACGTCGTAGAGAGTTTCAATATCAGTTTTACGTCTTAAAAGCTCGGCAACGGCAAAAATATTGTCATCCTTAAATTCCTTGATGTAATCAAGCAATTCTTCTGACGTAAGATTATCAAACTTGGGAAGATGGAAATGACAGCAGCCGATTTCAAGTGAGCGAACTGATTTTAATAAACATTCTTCCAAAGTTGAGCCGATGCCCATAACTTCGCCCGTTGCCTTCATCTGTGTGCCAAGAGTATTTTTGGCAGTAGCAAACTTATCAAAGGGGAATCTTGGAAGCTTTGCGATAACGTAATCAAGGCTTGGCTCAAATGCTGCGTTTGTGTTTGCAATTTTGATATCCTCAAGAGCCATACCAACTGCAATTTTTGCAGTAACGCGGGCAATGGGATAACCTGATGCCTTTGATGCAAGTGCTGAAGAACGTGAAACGCGGGGGTTAACCTCGATAAGATAATACTGGCTTGAGTTGGGGTCAAGTGCAAACTGAACGTTACAACCGCCCTCAATTTTAAGCTCACGAATAATCTTAATTGCAGAATCGTTAAGCATCTTAAGGTCATGGTCGCTTAAAGTCATAATAGGTGCAACAACCAAAGAGTCGCCTGTATGAACACCAACGGGGTCGATATTTTCCATACCGCAGATAGTAATGGCGTGGTCGTTGGAGTCGCGCATAACTTCAAATTCAATTTCCTTATAGCCTTTAACGCTTTTTTCAATTAAAACCTGATGAACAGGTGAAAGCTTAAATGCGTTGATACCTACCTCGATAAGCTCTTCTTCAGAATAAGCAAATCCGCCACCTGTACCGCCTAAAGTAAATGCAGGACGAAGTACAACGGGATAACCGATTTCCTTTGCCGCTTTTTTGGCTTCTTCAAGATTGTATGTAATTTCAGAAGGAATTGTAGGTTCGCCAATTGACTGGCAAAGTTCCTTAAAAAGCTCTCTGTCTTCAGCGCGCTCAATACTTTCGCTGCTTGTACCTAAAAGCTCAACACCGCACTCTTTCAAAACGCCCTTCTTTTCAAGTTGCATTGCAAGGTTAAGACCCGTCTGACCGCCCATGCCGGGAACGATGGCGTCAGGACGCTCATAGCGAAGAATTTTTGCAATGTATTCCAAAGTCAAAGGCTCCATATAAACCTTATCAGCAATGGTGGTATCAGTCATAATTGTTGCGGGGTTTGAGTTGCATAATACAACCACATAACCTTCCTCTTTAAGTGCAAGACGAGCCTGCGTGCCTGCATAGTCAAATTCAGCCGCCTGACCGATTACAATAGGACCTGAACCAATAATAAGAATTTTTTTAATGTCTGTTCTCTTTGCCATTATTTTATTCCTCCTGAATCTTTCATATATATCACGTTATTATCTTTAACTGTAGTTAAACATTGTGCAAAAAGTGTATCTCCACTAAAAGGCGTTGCCTTACCCATTGAAATAAAGTTTTTAGGGTCAACAACATATTTTTCACTTAAATCCCATATTGAAAAGCCGTTATCTTTTATGTTAAACCGCTTTTGCGGATTTTTCGCTAAAAGGTCAATTAACTTTTCAAGGGAAATTATATTGTTTTTAACAAGGTGGGTGTACATAACTGAAAATGCCGTTTCAAGTCCCACGATACCAAAGGCGCTTTTTTTAAGTCCTTTTGATTTTTCCTCAAAGGAATGGGGCGCGTGGTCGGTGGCTATCATATCCACGGTTCCGTCGAGTAAGCCATCGACGAGAGCCTTTCTGTCTTCTTCGCTTCTGATAGGCGGATTCATCTTGAATCTTCCGTCTTCTTCAAGCATCATATCGTTAAGTCGGA
>JAZROC010000162.1:0-6216 GCA_045648525.1 Clostridia bacterium | reverse complement strand
ATTCGGGCAATATAATAACCGATAATGCCAAGGCTTATCATAATTATGCTACCGATAAAAATGGTTATGATGATAACGGTTGTCATACCCTCAAGGGCTCTGCCTACGATTTTGTCAATAAGCGCCCATATACCGAAAATAACCGATATAATAAGCATTACAATGCCAAGCACGGTAACCGTTTGCATAGGCGCGGTGGAGTAGGAAGTAATGTTTGAAAAGGCGTATTTTATAAGTCCGCGGGTTGACCATTTTGATTCGCCGTCAACACGCTCATTAACGTTGTATTCAACCGTTGCCTTGTTATAGCCTACCCAGAAAGAAATTGCGCGGAAAAAGCCTCTTTCGGGCATTTTGTTCAAAACGTCAATGACTTTTCTGTCCAACAGCTTAAAGTCTGACGAGTTTGCCATATCAAAGCCTGCCATACGGCTGATAAGTGAATAAAAAAGTTTTGCGCTGAAGCTGTGAATTTTCTTTTCCTGACCGCGCTCTTTTTTTATGCCCTCAACAACTTCATAGCCTTGCTCCCATAAACGATACATTTCAACTATTTTTTCAGGCGGATGCTGAAGGTCACAGTCAATAACTACGGCACAATCTCCGTTTGCAGCGGCAAGACCTGCAGAAATAGCCGATTCTTTTCCGAAATTTCTTGAAAAATGAAGTCCCGTTAAATTATCCACTTCTGATGACAACTGATTTATTACGGAATAGGTGTTGTCTGTTGAGCCGTCGTCTACAAAAATGAATTCGCCTTCAATTTTGTTTTCTGTCAGTAATGCCTGTATCGTATCGTATGCGCGTTTTATGCATTTTTCCTCGTTGTACGAAGGAATTATTATTGATAACATAAAAATCTCCTTGTTATTTTTCAAGTGTATCAAATTGGGTAACGGACATAGGGCGGTAAAGATAGTAGCCTTGAAGCATATCGCAGTCGGCTTCTATGGCTAACTTCTTATGTTCCTCTGTTTCGATACCCTCGCAAATGGTTTTAAAGCCTAATTCGTGGGCAGTTCTTATAATGTTTTTAAGAACTAAAAATCCCTGATGATTTTCTGCATTCTGGGTAACAGATTTATCAATTTTAATAATGTTAATATCAAAAGAGGTCAAATCATTAAAACTGGTATAACCCTTGCCGAAATCGTCAAGTAACATCAAAACTCCCTTATCTTTTAACGTGGCAAGATTGTTAACCATTAACGTTTTTTCGTTGTCGTCAAGATTTTTGTCTTCAAGAATTTCAATGGCAATGCACGAATAATCAATATCGTATTTTTCAACGATGTTTATTATCGTATCGGCTAAATTGGGGTCACAGAGAGTCGCTCTTGAAAAGTTGATAGTGTAAACGTATTTCATTCGGCTTTCTTTGTCGTTTGAAATCCATTTACAGTTTTTTTCAAAAATATAATAGTCGAATTTTTCGTTTAATCCTACGTTGCTCACTGCGGAAAGGAAAAAACGGGGAGTAAGAATGCCCTCTGTTTGTGAGTTAAGGCGGGAAAGCACTTCAGCACCCATAATTTTATCTGTTTTAGCATCTAAAATAGGCTGATATTCAAGGAAAAATCTGTTGTTGTCAATTTCCTTTTGTATATTGCTTTCAATTTTGAGCTTTCTTTCAAATTCCTTGCCGTTGGTGTTATCCCATTGAAAATACAACTCGTTTTTATCTTCAGCCATATTGTATGCCTGCTTTGCGCGGTTAAGCGCGGTCATAAATTGAACGTCGGTGGAACTTGTGCAATAGTATCCAAAGTAAATATGCACCATATTAACGGCACCGTGGCGCAGGAAAATCTCGCGAATATCGTTAAAACTTTTTTCAATGTATTGGGCGGCTTCGTTTGCATCAAAATTATTTAACGCAATGAAGGTTTCTCTTTCGTAAAGAGAAATTTCACCGCCTGCATTAAAGCAAAAGTGAGTGAGCATATTTTTTTTAATTCGTTCGTACATTCTCATTGCTTTTGATGAGGAATAAAGTTTTTCCATACTGTCAAGGGAAATGGATGCGTAGATAAGGCAACGGTTACGCCCCGCTTCGCTTGCTTTCTCAAATTCGCTTTCAATTTTGCCTATACTGCAGAAGTTTTTTTCTTCCGTTCCTTCTGCCGTTTTTGCTGATTTAATTGTAAAATAAAGACCAATCAGTCCCATTAGTACAAAAACCGATATGAGAATAGTTATTATCACGTAGGGATAATCAAAAATTTGCATTGTGTAGACTCCTCTTATTTTTCGAAAATAGGAAACTCCTTGGTTCCTGCAGTTTGTTTGAGACCAAGGGTTTCTGCAACAACTCTGCATTTTGCTATTTCTTTTTGTGCAGACTTCTTCCTTCTTGTGATTTCCTTTATCAAAAAGATAGGATTAAAGGAGAGCATTGCCCTTAAAACGTCTTTTTTAGATATACCGCATCTTTTGTATTCGGCTAAAATTTCAAGAAGCGCATAGTTTATTGCATTTTTATCAAAACTACCTGCAGTTTCGCGCTTTATCCATTTTGCATACTCAAGATATTTGTTTACGTCAGCTTTTTCTCTGAAATAAATTCCGCTGATATAAAAGTTTGCCATTTCTTCATTCATTTTTGAAAGACGAGAGGCATAATGTGTTTCTTGTATTTTTAAAACTTCCGTGTGTTGTCTTTCAAGCGTTGTGCTTGTAATTTGCTTATCGTGCAGACGGTATATCAAAAGATATTCAGGTAAAATCTGAATTTTTTTATTGTTTGTTGCCAACCTTGTCCATAATTCCAGATCCTCGGTGCAGGTAAGAGTAGTATCGTAGTTAAACTGCTTCATAACCTCTGCTTTTGCTATAACACCGGGGTGCAAAATGGGGTTTGACATTAACAGCATAGCATTGATGGCATCACAATCGCATCTTCCGCCCGTACCGCCCGGAGCATATACACCGTTTTTAACTGTCAGAAATTTACAGGAAGAAAGTTGCACGTCGCTGTTTTCTTCCATAAAATTAAACTGCTTTTCAAAACGTTCAGGCAAACAGATATCGTCAGCGTCCATTCTTGCAACGTACTTGCCCTTTGAAAGGGAAATTGCTTTGTTAAGTGATGCAGGAAGTTTCAAGTTAACTTCATTGGTATAAACCTTTATTCTTTCATCTTTTTTTGAAAATTTTTCAAGAATTTCTGCCGTCGAGTCCTTTGAACAATCATTTATAACGATAAGTTCCCAATTTTTAAAAGTCTGGTTTATAACGCTTTCGAGAGTTTCTTCTAAAAAACTTTCACCGTTATATACGCTCATAATCACTGATATATCAGGATTCATAAAACTATCTCCCCAAAATTGCTTTGATGTTTTTGCACAGATTTAAAAAGTAAAAAGCCGTTTTATAGCAGTTCTTTTTCATAAGAAAAATCGTTATTCTGCTTTTAGGTGAAAGACTTTCAAATTCCGCCCGTGCAATTTTTTCGTTGTGCAAGGAATTTTTTATATTGTACTTAATATCCTTAAGCTTGTTAAAAAAGTTACCTTCTGCCGCTGATGCTAATATTGCAAAACACATAAAGCAGGAATAACGGCAAAGTTGTTGGTCAAAATCCACTATCTTTGATACGTCGTTTTTGCAGATTTCGTTAATAACGTTTTCGATAAGAATAATTTGTTTGGGATTAAACTCCTTTGACAAAGAGTTATCTCTGGCGGTGTACAGATACGCCGTTTTTTTGCTTATATATACGCTCTGCGCATTAAGATAGCAGGGTACAACGCAACAGAAATCTTCTCCTAAAGATATAGTTTCACTTACTCCTAATTGGTGCGGTGTAAGAAATTCTCTCTTTATTGCTTTGCCTGATAAATAATAGGAAACGTGCTCCATATTCTTATCCATTAAAAGCTTGGGTAAAATATGTTTTTCAATGGCGCTTCTGTCGTAAAAGCCCTCGTCAAGACAATCATTGGTAACGTTAATTTCCTGACCGTTTCTTACCCATTTGTATGAAAAAGATACGATTTCACAGTCGGTTTCAATTATTTTGTTATAAGCATATTCCAACGTGTCCTTTTCGATAAGGTCGTCAGAGTCAAGATTAAAAACGTATTTACCGCAGGCGACTTTTATGCCCGCTCGTCTTGCGCTGGCAAGACCACCGTTTTCTTTGTGAACAACCTTGATGCGCTCATCTTTTTCTGCGTATTCGTCACAGATTGCAGGGCAGGTGTCAGGCGAACCGTCGTCAACGAGAATAAGTTCAAAATCAGAAAATGTTTGGTTTAAAACGCTTTCAATGCAAGTGCGCAAATACTCTTCAACCTTATAAATGGGCACTATTACAGAAAAAAACATTCTTTATCTCCTTAAATTAACAAGTAGATTTAACATAAAATACATTTTATATTTTATGCAGTAAGCAAAAATTCGCTGTTTAAGCGGTAAAGTATGTAACGGATAATTTTTAAATGTTTCAATGGTCATAGCGTGGGTACAGATAGGTATAAGCCTCTTTTTAAGGTCCTTATACTTAATTTTGTTATCGGTTGCGTGCATAATTTCCTGTGAGCAGATAACCCTGCACATTGCTTGCCAGAAGCGGTAAAGGTAAATTTGATATTTTTCGGATACAATATCTTTTTTAAAACGTTTTTCAACTTCCTTTATGAAAACAAGACTTTTTTCAAACTTGTCTTTTTTATAGGATTTTGAAATTGATTCACCGTTTCTGCAATAGTTGTAGAAGGCTTCCTTAATTCCCGTTGCTTTTTTTATGCAGGCGACAAAGTCCACCATAAATAAAGCGTCTTCGGAAAGTTTTTCTCTTTCGGATTCAAAGTAAAGATTGTTCTTTTGTATAATTTCGTGTCTGAACAGATTTTTCCATATGCTCATACCGTACTTGCTGTCATCAGCATCGTAGGGCAATGAACCGATAATACCCATTTTCAGCTCTTTTATGGCGTCCTCTGTGTCGAAATGTGTATCTTCTTCAAAATAGTTTTTCGTTACGTTGTTGCCTTCTTCGCTGAAAGTATTTCCGTTAACGAAAGAAACACCTGACAAAATTAAATCAGAATTATATTTCTCCGCCTTTTCGTAGAGCACTTTAAACATATCGGGCGCAACATAGTCATCGGAATCTACAAAACCTATGTATTTGCCTGTTGCAAGCTTAAGTGCAGCGTTGCGTGCTTTTCCCGCACCCTCGTTTTCTTTGTGGATAACTTTTATGCGAGCATCTTTTTCAGCGAGTTTTTTACAAATTTCAAGAGAGGAATCAGTCGAAGAATCATCAACAAGTATTATTTCAATGCTTTGAAAAGTCTGGTTTGTTAAGGAGTTTACACACCTTTCGATATACTTTTCCACATTGTAAACGGGAATTATAATGCTTATTTCAGGTTGTGCCATATGGTATCACCTTTTAATCAACCTTTCGTATTCTTTTAACAAGATATCGCAATATGCTTCAACGTCTAAAATATTATCTTTTTCTTTCTTGCAGTTTTCTTTTATTTCGTTGTAATAATCTTCGTTTTCAAGAGTTTCTTTTATTTTTTCGGCAATACCTTCAGGTGTAAGGCTATTTATAAGAGTACCTGTAACACCATCTTTAACAAGTTCTGCCATACCACCGCTGTTGGCAGTAATAACGGGTACCCCCATTGCGTGTGCTTCAAGTATGGAAAGAGGACAGTTCTCATACCAAACCGATGGCAAGAGTATAAGTTTTGCATTTCCCATAAGTTCAGTGAGTTCATTACCTGAAAGGAAGCCTGTAAGTTTTACGTTGGGAATATCTTTCAATAAATCTTCGTCAGGTCCGTTTCCTGCCACAATAAAATTATATTCAGGAAGAAGCTTTGCCGTTCCCGGAATATGTTCAATGCCTTTTTCCTTTGAAAGTCTTCCGATAAAAGCGATATAGGAATCTCCTTTGCGGTTGGTGTCGGAGAATTTTTCTTTGTCAATAAAATTATGTATGGTTTTTGTTTTGCCCTTATAAAGCTCGTTTGCCGATAAAAGTTTTTTCTCAAGGAAATTACTGGGACAAATAAACAAATCAACTTTTTTATATGTTTTTAAAAGGGAATATAATTTTGCTTCGATGGCACCTAAAATGCTCTTAACGGTTGAAGCGTGAATACACTTGTTTTTAATGCAGTTTGTTCGTGAACCGTTGATGCACTTTTCGCAGGGCACGTTTTTATCAAAATTATATAAAAGGTGGTTAGGGCA
>JAZROC010000161.1:0-4873 GCA_045648525.1 Clostridia bacterium | reverse complement strand
GCTCGTGATTTTATGATTGACCGTGGTTTTACTTATTGCATTCCTCCATTTATGATTCGCTCCGACGTTGTTACGGGCGTTATGAGCTTTGCCGAAATGGATGCAATGATGTATAAAATTGAGGGCGAGGACCTCTACCTTATCGGCACAAGTGAACATTCAATGATCGGTAAGTTCATCGACCAGATGCTCTATGAGGAAAATCTTCCCTATACTCTTACAAGCTATTCACCCTGCTTCAGAAAGGAAAAGGCCGCACACGGCATTGAAGAACGTGGCGTGTACCGTATCCACCAGTTTGAAAAGCAGGAAATGATAGTTGTCTGCAAACCTGAAGACAGCAAAATGTGGTTCGATAAGTTATGGCAGAACACAGTTGATTTGTTCCGCACACTTGATATTCCCGTAAGAACTCTTGAATGTTGTTCAGGCGACCTTGCCGATTTAAAGGTTAAGTCTATTGACGTTGAAGCCTGGTCACCAAGACAGAAGAAGTATTTCGAGGTTGGCTCTTGCTCCAATTTAGGCGATGCTCAGGCACGCAGACTTCGTATCCGCGTTTCAGGTAAGGACGGCAAGTATTTTGCACATACCTTAAACAACACCGTTGTTGCACCACCCCGTATGCTTATCGCTTTCCTTGAAAACAATCTTAATGCTGACGGAAGCATTTCAATCCCTGAAGCACTTCGTCCTTATATGGGCGGTAAGGAAAAACTTATTCCTAAAAAATAATCACGCTGAATAAAAAGCACCTCAAGGTTAAATGCCTTTGAGGTGCCTTTTTTTAATCAAATAAAATACTGTTTATAACGCTTTTTAAATATTCCTGCCTGCCTGATGAGGGAAGGTTACAAGAACCCATTTTTTCAGCAAATTCGCTTAATTCTTCAAGCGAGGTTTCGTTGTTTACGATTTTCTTGCCTATGCCTTCGTTAAAGGAAGAATATCTTTCTTTGATAAAATCATCAATTCTGCCGTCCTCAATAATTTTTGCGGCATTTATAAGACCTAAAGCAAAGGTGTCCATTCCCGTAATAAAGGAAAGAAACATATCTTCAAAAGTGTAGCTTGCTCTGCGAGTTTTTGAGTCAAAGTTAAATCCGCCTGAAATACCGCCTGCCTTCAGTACCTCGTACATACACAACGTTGCCTCGTAAACGTCAGACGGAAACTCGTCGGTATCCCAACCTAAAAGATAATCGCCCTGATTTGCATCGATTGAGCCTAACATATTGTTCAGTGCAGAAACTCTTAAATCGTGCTGGAATGTGTGACCTGCAAGCGTTGCATGGTTTGCTTCAATGTTTAATTTGAAATCTTTATCAAGACCGTATTGCCTTAAAAATCCGATAGCCGTTGCGGCATCAAAATCATACTGATGCTTCATTGGCTCTTTGGGCTTGGGCTCAATATAGAAATCACCCTTGAAACCGATTTTTCTGCCGTAGTCAACCGCCATACGCATCAGACGGGCGATATTTTCCTGCTCGAAACGCATATCGGTGTTTAAAAGAGTTTCGTAACCTTCTCTGCCACCCCAAAAAACGTACCCTTTTCCGCCTAATTTCACGGTAAGCTCAAGCGCTTTTTTGATTTGTGCAGCGGCAAAACAGAAAACGTCTGCTGAATTTGTGCTTCCTGCACCGTTCATAAAACGGGGATTAGAAAACATATTTGCAGTACCCCAAAGACATTTTATATCTGTCTTGTTCATTTTTTCAAGGATATAATCACTTATTTCGTCAAGGCGACGGTTTGTTTCTTTGATATCGTCGGCTTCGGGCACAAGGTCCACGTCGTGAAAGCAGAAGTACTTTACACCCAACTTTTCCATAAATTCAAAGCCTGCATCTACTTTTCGTTTTGCGTGGTCCATAGTGCCTTTTTCTGCACCGAAAGATTTATCTGCGGTGTCACGGCCAAACATATCGGTGCCTGCGGCGCAAAGGTTATGCCACCAAGCCATTGCGAAGGGCAGGTGTTCACTCATTTTTTTGCCCATAATAATTTTTTCGCTGTCGTAATACTTAAATGCAAAAGGATTTTTTGAGTGTTTGCCCTCGTATTTGATTTTTTGAATGTTGAAAATTTCGCTCATTATAATTCCTCACTTTAATTTTTTAAATAAATCCTTTGTTGCCGGATAGATTTCTTTGAATTTTCTGTATTGCTCTTCGTATTTTGAAGAAATTTCTTTGTCGGGATAAACCGTAGCACTTATTTTTACAAGGTTTTGGGCACATTCTTCTACGAAAGAGTATCTTTTTGTGCCTACCATCGCAAGCATTGCACCGCCCAAACCGGGACCCTGCTCGGTTTTTAAAAGGTTTATGGGAATGTTTAAAACGTTGGCAAAAATCTTTTGCCATAAAACACTTTTTGCACCTCCGCCGCAAAGAGTGCAGGAAGAAATATCTAAACCTTGATTTTTTGCAATTTCAAAATTATCGCGTATTGCAAAAGCGACGCCTTCTAAAACGGCAAGAAGCATATTTTCCCGTGTTGTGTCCATTCGCATACCGATGAAAGTGCCACGGGCATCGGTATCGTTTAAAGGACTTCGTTCACCCATAAGATAGGGTAGGAAGAATACGTGATTATCACCAAGATTTTTTATGTTTTCTTGCTCTGACGAAAAATCGTTTGTTTTAAGAATTTGTTCGCAAAACCATTTGTTGCACGAAGCGGCAGAAAGAATACAACCCATAAGATGATATGCACCGTCAGAATGGCAGAAAGAATGTAAAGCGTTATCGATGTCAACCTTAAAGTTTTTTGAAGAAATAAATATAGTACCTGAAGTGCCCAAAGAAATGTTACATTTATTATCACCGACGGTGTTAGTGCCTATTGCTGCAGCTGCGTTATCTCCTGCTCCTGCCACAACGGGAATTTCAGGCAAGCCAAGAATTTGTGCAATCTCTTTTTTTATTGTGCCGATAACTTCAAAACTTTCAAAAAGTTTGGGCATCTGCTCTTTTTTAACAAAGCACTTTTTCAGCATTTCGTCAGACCAACGCTTGTTTTTAACGTCAAGTAAAAGCGTACCTGAAGCATCTGAAAAATCGGTTGCGTGAATACCTGTAAGCATATAATTAAGATAATCTTTCGGCAACATTATTTTGTTGATTTTCTTAAAATTCTCAGGCTCATTTTCTTTAAGCCACAGTATCTTTGGTGCGGTAAAGCCTGCAAAAGCAATGTTTGCCGTGTTTTCGGAAAGCATTTTCTTGTCTTCGTTTAAAAAATCGGTTTCCTTTTGCGTACGGCCGTCATTCCATAAAATGCAAGGACGTATAACGCGGTCATCTTTATCTAAAATAACAAGACCGTGCATCTGTCCGCCTGCGCCTATACCTCTGATTAATGAAGTATCAATATTTTTCGTAAGTTTTTTTATACCCACTTCAAAAGCGTGCCACCAGTCTTCAGGATTTTGCTCGCTGTAAGACGGGGCAGGGTAGTGGACTTCGTACTCTTCTGAAACGGTATTTATAATTTCACCGGTATCTGAAACAAGTAAAAGTTTTAATGCGGAAGTGCCCAAGTCAGTGCCTATATAATAATTCATATTTTTAGCCTCCTTTATTATATTATAGTGCAATAAATTTGACTTTTCGCGCAAAAAACAGTATAATATATAGACAAAATTTGTTTTTTAGGTGAAAAATATGTTTTATCAATCAAATCATTTCGGGTTTTCCGATTACGTTAAAGTTGAGAAAAACACGAATTTCAGTTTTCCGCCCCACCTGCATCAATGCTTTGAAATAATCTATATTAACGAGGGCGCGATGGAAGTTACGGTTGACGAAAAAAGATTTTTATTAAAAAAAGGCGAAGCAATATTTATTTTTCCTCACCAGATACACGGGCTTAAGTCAATAGAAAGTAAGCATACTTTGTCGATATTTTCACCTAAACTGGTAAAAGCTTTTGAAGCAAAGGTTATAGATAAAATTCCCGTTAATAATACATTCGTGCCCGATGAATATCTTATACCGCTTTTTGAAAAACTTGATAAAATGCCATTTGTGGAGCAGAAAGGCGTGCTGTATCTTATGTGCGGTCAGTTTGACAAAAATAGGGAATATAAGACACGCAAATCAGATAACGCTTCGCTTTTAACAAAAATTTTCTCTTTTGTTGAAAGTGAATTTAAAGAGGATTGCTCGCTGAAAAAATTAGCGGAAAGCATTGGCTACGATTACGCTTACCTTTCAAACTATTTTAAAAAGACGGTAGGCATATCTTATAATGAATACGTTATTTACGTGCGCCTAAGTCACGCGTGCTATTTTTTAGAAAACTCATCACTTCCTATTATTCAATGCGCCTACGATAGCGGGTTTACGTCTTTAAGAACTTTTAACCGTAATTTTAAGGAGTGCTACGGCGTAACTCCTGCTGAATTCAGAGCAAAATAAAAAGGATTGTCACATAAGTGAACCGCTCCGTTAAAAACGGACAATGACAAAAAATCCTCCTACGGTAGTTTCTTTCATTCTACCTGGTAGTCTTTTTTGTGTTGTCCGTACAAGTTGGGGCACAACAAAGTGGCAATCCTTTTTTTTTATAAAATTTTATTTTTATATTCCGAAGGCGTCAGACCCATAGCCTTTTTAAAGACTTTAGTGAAATAGGTGGGACTTTCAAAGTTGAGCTTTTGTGAAACTTCTGATGGTGAAAAGCCTTCTCGCAAAAGTCGTTTTGCTTCTTCTATCTTAAGTCAAATACACCTATCTGCGCTTGCTCCGGAAGACTTGACGTAAGACAGTCAAATATGGCTTATTATTCACTTTCAGGATATTCGTTTTAAAAAACTTGTGCTGATATAAAAATTATCCCCCTCTTGCAATTTACAAGAGGG
>JAZROC010000160.1:0-2554 GCA_045648525.1 Clostridia bacterium | reverse complement strand
GTATCGCCTAAATAGAAAAAGGGTGTTCCGTCTGCATACATAAAATAACGAACGTTTGGCTCTGTTTTTAAGAAACCGCGCTTATAGATTTCATAATCGCCATCATACTTAACGCATTGAACCGTGCCCGTACCCTGAAGTCCCGTATTTTCCTTATCGGTACATTTTACCGTATAAGACCAGACGCCCTCTTTATTAAGAGCGAAGCGCACTTTCCAAGTGTCGCCACCGTCCCAGAAACCCTGCACTACTATTTTATTTTTGCCTGAAGTGAACACCGCTGAAATATCTACGTCCTCAAAAGGATTATCATATGTTTTAGTACTTTTGAAAACAATTTCGTCTGCAACCCAAGTTTTTACCGTCATTACAATCACCTCGTAAATTTTTGGAAGAATTAACTGTTTAGAATATGATATCACAAAACCATACGAAAATACATTGCAAAACCGTAGTTTTATATGGCAAATTCGTATATTTTTTTAAAAACCAGCATCCTTCTTCTGATAATTGTACCACAGCCAAAACCTAAAATCAATACTGAAATTGCTATTTTTTTGTATTATATTGCTTTTTAGTAAAGCAAGTTATAGTCCTTATAATGATTAAGTGGATATCGAAGTTGCAAAATAACATTTTAGGATGTTTTTTTTGCAACATAAAGCCGATTTTATCAGCTTTGTCGAGAAATCAATTTCTCGACATTTGATAATCATTATAGAAATTATCAAAGAAGTTCTCGCCCTCCTGAAGCTTAAAGAGGTCAAAGCACGCCTTGCAGGAGCCATAAATTGGCGGAAGCTTGGGAAGCACAAAAGCAACGTTTTCACTAACGTACTTGTTTAATACGGGAATGATTATTTCGTTATAATGCTCCATTATACCGCCACAAGCAACGATTCTTCCACCGTTGGGGCAAGCAACGTTAATAAGTCGGTTTAACTGTTGCATCTGATCGTCAACAATGTTTTCGGCAACCTTGTCCCCTGCCTTGTAGGCATCAAAAACAACTGAAGCCTGCCTTGCAATATTTGCTACCGACGTTGCCGTTGCTTCAATGAGGAAGGATTCCTTAACGCCCATTTTCGATTTCAACAAGGTGTAGAGGTAGGGAGAAGCATCACCGCCGTCTTCATACAAAAGAGCATTTTTAATAGCTTCTCTGCCAAAGTTAAGAGCGCTTCCGGGGTCACCGAAAATATAACCCCAACCGCCAATGGTCTTAACCTTTTCACCGTCTTTTCTTAAAAGAATTGAGCCGGTACCGCAAATTAATGCCACGTCACCCTCTGCGCTGAAAAGTGCGCTTACACCGTCAGAATCAACACGGATATCAATATTGGGATAACGGTGCTTAAGCCCCGAAGTCAATTCGTCGTAATTGTTACCTGCAATACCAACGAAAATAGCCTTTACTTCCTTACCCTCGGCAAGACAAAGGTCAATACCGTCAAAAAGAATGTTAAGGGCGGCTTCAATGCCGATTGTTGTTGAATTGCTTCCGGGAAGCTTGAAGTTTTTGAAAACGTGTCCCTCTGACGAAAATAACGCAAACTCAGTTGAAGTGCCGCCGCCATCAATACCAATCATATAAACTTCTTCATCAACTTCTTTTTTCTGCAAAAGCTCGTCAACAGAAACCTTAAATACCTTTGCAAGATTGCAAAGATTTTCAACGTCAGGCAAAGTGCTTCCACATTCCCAGCTTGAAATTGCCTGAAAACTTACAAAAATCTTGTCAGCAAGGTCTGTTTGAGTCATTCCCTCGCGTCTTCTGTAAAGTCTGATTTTTTCTCCTAAACCTGTTGGATCTAACATTAGATTTCAATTCCTTTCGCAAAAAAATTTTTCGTTTACACTTTAATTTTATATGTAAACTAATCAAAAGTCAATTCTAAAACCTTGGAATTGTATATACTGCTTTTCAAGTGTTGCTTGAATTTTAACATAAAAAAACAGCTCCTGCAACCTTTTGGCAGGAACTGATTTCTATTGTTTTAGGGTTTGTGCGGTGAAACACTTCAACCCACAGTTGTGAAGATTTCTCGTGCGATAATTTACTACAAACCGCAGTTGTGAAAATTTCTTGTGCGATAATTCACCGCAACCCACAGTTGTGAAGATTTCTTGTGCGATAATTCACCACAAACCGCAGTTGTGAAGATTTTTCGTGCGATAATTCACCGCAACCCGCAGAGTGCGAGAAAATTCACAAATCAGGGGCGCGAAGGTTAATTGTGAAGGAGTTTACAAGACGGTAAATGACTGAGCTTTTATTAGGGCCCCCAAAATGCCCCTGCATTTTGGGGCAAAGGAAGCACCGCGAAGCCAAACAGGTTTTGCGTGCTTAAACGTAAAACCGCCAAGCGTAGCGCGTGCTGACGTAACCCGCAGTTGTGAAGATTTGTCGTGCTCCGCTATCTCTCAATCTTTTGAATACGAGGACACAAAATCTCTTCACGAATAACAGGTTTTGCCCATCGAACAGCATTGGTAATAACCTTTTGAACGCTTTCGTTGTAATAGCTGGGGCAGGTTTCGTGACCGGGCTGGA
>JAZROC010000159.1:0-2668 GCA_045648525.1 Clostridia bacterium | reverse complement strand
ATGCACGTGAGCAAATGGCTGGATGCGGCAAGATGATTCTCGGGTCCGACAGCCACACCCGTTACGGTGCTATAGGTACGATGGGCGTGGGCGAGGGCGGTCCCGAAATAGTTAAGCAGCTTTTATCAAACACATATGATATAGATGCCCCAAAGGTTGTGCTTGTTTACCTTGAAAATGCTCCCAAAAAGGGTATAGGTCCGCAGGACGTTGCAATTGCACTTGTGGGTGAAACCTTTAAGGATGGATACGTTAAAAACTGTATTCTTGAATTTGCAGGCCCCGGCGTTAAGAATCTTTCAATGGATTTCAGAATCGGCATCGATGTTATGACAACTGAAACAACGTGCCTTTCTTCAATCTGGTGCACTGATGAAAAAACAAAGGAATACCTTACAATTCACGGAAGAAAAGAAGAATATAAAGAAATTAAACCCGAAGACGGAGCTTATTATGATAAGGCAGTAGTGATTGACCTTTCAAAGATTGAATCGATGATTGCTATGCCTTTCCACCCCTCAAATGCCTACACCATTCACGAGCTTTGTGAAAATGCAAGCGACATATTCCACGAAATTGAAGAATCGGCAAAGGCGCAGTTCGGGGATAAAGTAAGTTATAAATTAAGTGACAAGCTTGTTAATGGAAAAATTATGGTTGACCAGGGCGTTATAGCAGGCTGCAGCGGCGGTATGTTTGAAAGCATCTGCGAAGCAGCAGCAATACTCGACGGAAAAAGCACAGGTAACGGCTACTTTAATTTAAGTGTATATCCATCAAGTATTCCGATAAACGTTGCACTTATCAACAATGGTGTTCAGGCGAAACTTCTTGAAGCAGGTGCAGTGTTTAAACCATGCTTTTGTGGTCCGTGCTTTGGTGCGGGAGATGTGCCCTCAAACAGTGCACTTTCAATCCGCCACACAACGCGTAACTTCCCGAACCGTGAGGGATCAAAGCCTTCAGATGGTCAGCTTAGCGGTGTTGCACTTATGGATGCACGTTCAATTGCGGCAACTGCAGCGGCAGGTGGTGTGCTTACAGCGGCAACAGATGTGGATTATAATGATTGCGACTTTACTTATAAATTCGATAATTCTTCATATGAAAAGCGCGTTTATAATGGATATGGTAAAGCAGAAAAAGATGCAGAATTAAAGCTTGGACCAAATATTACCGATTGGCCCAGAATGTATCCTTTGGGAGAAAATGTTCTTTTAAAGCTTGCGGCAGTTATTCATGATGAAGTTACAACAACAGATGAACTCATCCCATCGGGTGAAACATCAAGCTACCGCAGTAATCCGCTTCGTCTTTCAGAATTTGCTCTTTCAAGAAGAGTGCCGGAGTACGTTTCACGCAGTAAGGCAGTGCGCGATGCAGAAACAGAAAGAAGAAATGGAAATATTCCTGAAGAATATAAAAAGGTTTTAGATTCTATAGGCGAAAACCTTGCTGAAAATACACAGATTGGTTCTTGTGTATTTGCTAAGAAGCCCGGCGACGGTTCTGCACGTGAGCAGGCAGCAAGCTGCCAGAAGGTGCTTGGCGGACTTGGAAATATCTGCTATGAATATGCAACAAAAAGATATCGTTCAAACTGCATAAACTGGGGTATTCTTCCGTTCACGATAGATAAGAATACAAAGTTTGACTATGAAGACGGCGACTATATCTTCGTTGAGGGAATTCGCGAGGCGATAAAGGATAAACGCGAAAAAATTGAAGGTAAGGTAATCACAAAAACAGGTAGAACCGAAAAAATTGAGCTTGTTATCAGTGGTCTTACAGATGATGAACGCGAAATTATCCTTGACGGATGCCTTATGAACTACTATGCTGAAAGGATGAATAAATAATGACAAAAATTCCGATGAATAAAATTGTTGAGATGGATGGCGACGAAATGACGCGCATCCTCTGGCAAATGATAAAGGACGAGCTTCTTAGTCCGTTTGTTGAGCTCAACACAGAGTATTACGACCTTGGTCTTAAATACCGCGATGAAACAAACGATAAAGTTACATTCGAAGCGGGTGAGGCTATAAAGAAATATCACGTTGGTGTAAAGTGCGCAACAATCACACCTAATGCTCAGCGTGTTGAAGAATACAACTTAAAGGAAATGTGGAAAAGCCCAAACGGCACAATCCGCGCTATTCTTGATGGAACAGTTTTCAGAGCGCCAATTCTTGTTAACGGAATTAATCCCGTGGTTAAAAACTGGAAAAAGCCTATTACAATAGCTCGTCACGCTTACGGAGATGTTTACAAGGCGACAGAAATCAGAAGCGAAAAGAAGGGAAAGGCAGAACTTCTTTTCACATATGAAGACGGAACAGAGCTTCGCAAGGAAATATATGATTTTGAATGCGGTGGCGTTATTCAGGGTCAGTATAATAAAGATACATCAATAAAATCTTTTGCGCATTCTTGCTTTAAATATGCAATAGCAACAAAGCAGGATTTATGGTTTGCAACAAAGGATACAATTTCAAAGCAGTACGATCAGACATTTAAGCTTATTTTCCAGGATATTTACGAAAATGAATATAAGGAAGAATTTGAAAAGCTTGGAATTGAATATTTCTACACGCTTATTGACGATGCAGTTGCGCGCGTTATAAGAAGCGAGGGTGGATACATCTGGGCGTGCAAAAACTACGAT
>JAZROC010000158.1:0-3252 GCA_045648525.1 Clostridia bacterium | reverse complement strand
CAGCGTTTTCGACGTTACCGAACAATTAAAAGATTTTGATTTTTCGGGGGATTGGGCATACACCGTCCAAAGACTTGCGACCTCTGACAAAATGGAGAACGGTTTTTTCAGAAATTACAGACGCAGGGCTTTCAGATATCTTAAATTAACCTTTAAGGGCAATTTGAAAATCAATTCAATAAAAGTAAGGACGTGTATGTGCACTGAAAATATAACGGGCTGGTTTAAGTGCAACGATACGCTTCTTAACGATATATGGCAGACGGGTAAATACACTTTCCATCTTATAAAACAGCAGGAATACGAAAGTTGCCCGCGAAATGAAATGCTTTTCTTTGCAGGCGACGGTGTCATTGATGCTTTTATTGATTCCTATGTTTTCGGTGATTGCAGAATGCTTAACACTTCCTTAAGCCTTAAACACGAAGAAAAGGCAGCGGGTATTTCTAACGTTGATTCCTTTAACCGCACCGTTTGGCAATGGGACTATTTTGCGTGGCGCATTATTTCCATTTTCAATTATTTTAACTTTTACGGTGATAAGGATTTTTTGAAAACTTATTACGGTGAGGCGGTAACCAATATTTCGTGGTTTATTGAAAGAATGAATGATAAAAATCTGCTTTTCCAGATTCCTGCATTTCATTCAACGTCAAGCTCAACGATGATTCAGGTTGATTGGGCTTGCTCAATACACCGTTTAGGCGAAAACGCTTTCCTTAATTGCTTGTTATATAAAAGTCTTGTTTGTATGAGCGAGCTTGCTACGGTTATGGAGGATACTCGCGCGAAAACGTGGGGCGACCTTGCCGAAAAAGTCAAAAATGCTATAAATACATACCTTTTTGATGAAGAAAAGCAAGCATATATGGATAGTCTTGGCGAAGCAATTTGTCAGGATTCTAATGCCCTTGCAGTGCTTTTTGGTGTTGCTGATAAGGACAGGGCAGAAAAAGTTTTAAATACCATAAAGGAAAATTTGTGGTCAGAATGTGGCTCGGCAATGGCTGACAGATTTTTGAAAAACGGAAACCTCCGTGGCGGAAATGCTGTGGTGTCACCTATGATGTCTACTCACGAGGCAGAAGCGTGGTTTGAAAGGGATAGGGCAGAAGAAGGACTTGCGCTTATCAGAAAAACGTGGGGCGCAATGCTTAAAAAAGGCGCAACAACGTTTTGGGAATTTAATCCCAATAACGAGAATGATAAATGGGAGCATTCAGTCTGCCACGGTTGGTCGGCAGGGTGCACCTATCTTTTAAGCGCGTATATTCTTGGAATAAGACCCCAAAAAGCAAGATGGGAGAAAATTCTTTTTGCACCAAGACCTTGTGATTTAGAAGAATTTCAAGGGGTAGTACCTTTTGAAAAAGGCTTTATTGCCGTTTCTCTAAAAAACAGAAAATTTACAGTTGCCGTACCTGAAAATATTGAGATTATTGAAGATATTCCCCAAAACTACGGTGTTGAATATATCAGATATTAAGGGGTTTTTATGCATTCTATAAGGTTTGAAAACAGAGAAAACGATTGGAAAAATGCGTTGCCTTTAGGAAACGGTGTTTTAGGGGCAATGGCATATTTTAATGAAAATATCCTGCATTTACCAATAAATCATTACGAGGTTTATTATAATATTTCTGAAAGCGTGTTGCCTGAAGATATTCTTAAAAATTCGCCCGTTGAAAAAAATCCGGGCGAAGGCAGGGCGTATCACAGAGCGAGAGCAGACCGTAATCAGCCTGAGAAAAATGAACCCTTCTTATATTACCGTAAGGATAAGCAAAATCCTGATGGAGATTTTGTAGGCGATTTTGACGGAAGCTATCCGCAAACAGGCGAGCTTGCCTTTGAATTTTCGGAAAAATGGAAAAATCATACTTTAGAGCTTCAGGTAGAAAAGGCAACGGTTAATTTTGAAGCTGATAATTTCAGAACCGATATCAGAATTTTAAGAAAAGATGCTATATTAACTGAATTTGAGGGCAAAAAGCTTTCAAAAGTAAATATGATTTTTTTAAAGCAAAGAAGCCGCGATTTGCCTGAAATACAATATAGCGAAATTAACAAAAATACCTTTTGTTACGAAGTAAAAATGGCTTTTTCGGAAAAAAAGAATTTTTCCTTTGCAGGTATTATAAAATTAATAGGCGCAACGGGCACTCTTGAGGGCAATGAAATTTTTATTGAAAATCAGGAAAATTCAGTCAAAATTATTTTGGGAATATATACTGAATGGAAATATAAAAACCCTCTTAACGACGGATTGAAAGAAATTGAAAAGATTGTTGAAAATTTAG
This sequence comes from Clostridia bacterium, assembly GCA_045648525.1. Lineage (GTDB taxonomy): Bacteria > Bacillota > Clostridia > Christensenellales > QALW01 > UMGS1322. The sequence goes on along the minus strand of JAZROC010000158.1, from coordinate 952 downwards.
ATAATCTTAAAAAAGAACACGAAATATATTGGCGTGAGTTTTTTAACCGCTCGTCAATAAATATTCCTGATAAATTTTTGGAAAAAGCATATTATATTAACCAATACGCTCTTGATTGCTCGTCAGGTAAGGACGGTATAATGAAGCATCACGCCTGTGGCCTTAACGGCTTATGGGATATAAAACACCCTAACCTCTGGGGAAGTATGTGGTATTGGGACGTTAATATTCAGGCGGCTTTTGCGGGAGTATTTTCAAGCAACCGTCTTGATTTGGGAAAGGTGTTTTCTGACGGACTTCTTTCCTACGTTGAACTTGCCAAAAAATTCGCAAAGGATTTTCATGGCTATGATGGCGTGGCAATAGATTATCCTTATGCAATGTATTATTCAACGTGGCCTTGGTGCGCCCAATATCTGTGGGCGTTATATGAGTATTCTCTTGATAAGGAATACCTTAAAAATGAAGCGTATCCTTTGTTCCTGGAGCTTTGTAAATTCTCACTTCAGCTTTTTGAGTTTGACGAAAAAAGGAAAGAATACGTAGTTTATCCTGATATTTCGCCTGAACAAGGTCCTCTTGCGCACAATACGGTTATTACTGTTGCAAGCGTCAAGTATATGCTTAAGTTTACCTTGCAGGCGGCTGAAATTCTTGAAGACGATAATCTTCTTTTAAAGGATATAAAGAATTTATACGAGCATCTGCCTCAATATCCAACCGTTACTGACGATTACGGTGAAAGGTTTATTGATTCCGAAGATGCACCGAAAAATCTGTGGATTCGTCATCCAAGTATGCTTATGCCAATCTTTCCTACAGGTGAAATTAATATAGAAAGTGACAAGCGGTTAAGGGATATTGCGATGAATACCGTCAGATTCCTTGAAGACCATTGCGAAATCGGTGTCTTTCAGGTAAGCTGGCTTTCTGCGGTTTCGGCAAGAATGGG
>JAZROC010000157.1:0-1535 GCA_045648525.1 Clostridia bacterium | reverse complement strand
CTTAACGTTGGTGAAAGCGCACAGATACCTTTCAGCGTTTCAATTATTTCACTTAAACGCCGCGTGCCCCTTAACTTATTAAGCGTAAACTTCAATATCAACGGTATGAATATTGAAGCAGAAGCAGGGTTGCCCGTTTCTGCACCGTGGAAAGTAGAAAACCTTAAAAGCGGCGAAAAAACCGTTGTTGAAACTTGCGGAAGTTTCTTTGATGTTCCGAATGGCGCATATAAATACAGCGCAACCTTTATATCAAGTGCCGAAAGAAGCGCGCGTATTACTGCAAGCGGTAAGCGCACCTTTACCGTTTACGTAAACGGTAACGAAGTGTTTAAACGTGAATACAGAGGCTACGTACCTGCATATCATCGTGGGTATGATTGGTTCAGAGTACCCGTTTTGCGTGGCGATAATTTGGTCGAAATCGTATTTAACGATGAACCCCAAGGTGAGTTTTTCTTCTGCTTTGCCGAGGATACACGACTTCCTAATATGATTGACAGTATGGAAAGATTTTAAAAAAACAGAGGATGTGTTATACATCCTCTGTTTTTTTAGATAACGATAATTCCTAAAATGTCGCAAAGTCCTTTAATAAGGTCAAAGTTATCACCGTAAGAAATAATGTAGTGCTGGCACATAACTTTATCTGCAAAATCCTCAACGTCATCAAGAATAATTTCAAGACCGGGCAACTGCGGTGCAGGTTGTGTCCAACCTGCTTCTTCCCATTTTCTTGGGGTAATGCCGTCACCAACAATCATATGCATATAGTAAATTCCGTCGTCATATGTAAGGCGACACATCGTAACCTTACCTGTTTTAACCTTGCTTACGTTTAATATGCCTTCTGAAAGCTCACCAAATGCGGCAGGCATAACGGTAACGGGTCCGTCAGTTGCTTCTTCAGGAATATAATCAGGCACGCCTGCAAGCACGCGGTCAGTAAAGAACTCATAAAATTCAAGATAATATGCGCACTGACCTGTAAGATATTTAACCATAAGCTGTGTAATATTGCCAAGTGAATCGTTTTCAGGTATTGTGCAAAGTCCCTCTTCGTTTGCAAGAAGCATAAAGATTGGTGCAGGGGGGAAACCTAAAAGCTTCTTCATACCATCAACGTCTTTAAGAGAAATTGCATCATAACCGCGCTCATCACAAATTGATTTAATTGCAAGATAGTAGCCTGCGGCTTTTTTCATACTTTCGGGGTTTGCAGGCTTTAAGAAATTCCATTTGCTGATTGCATTATCAATAACAGCCTGCTTTTCTTCTTCGGTAATCTTCTGATAACGCTGTTCAATTTCAAGCATTTCAAAGGTTTCAATTTCAGGTCCGATTTGTCTTTTAAGTGAGCCACCATCGTAAAGAGTGCCGTAAAGATTCATATCTCTATAGCCTGCCATACCGCCTTTTGCGTGACGGAGTTTTTGTGCGGCATAAGAAGCAACTGCAAAGTTATATACCTTCTTTGAGTTTGTAGGAAGTCCGATAATATCGTAAATATACTTGAAATTATAGCCTAAATCATA
>JAZROC010000156.1:0-11448 GCA_045648525.1 Clostridia bacterium | reverse complement strand
AAAGCTTTTAAAAGTTCAATTATGCCATCATAAGCCACAGTATTATCCTGACTGTGAAGTGAATAATACTCTTTAAAGCACGCTAAACATTCCTCAAAATCGGAAATATTTTCAGGGCAGGCCTGAGTCATAAGATTTCTTATGCCGTTGCCAACAAAACGGCGAACTTCTTCATAGGTGCGCGTTGGATAATTGAATTTTTCAAGGGCGTAATTAACGCTTAAATATAAATCCTTTAAAGTGTATAAAAGCGTACCGTCAAGGTCAAAAATTACTGCTTTCATTTTATTTCTCCCAAGTATATACAATATTTTCAAAGTGGTTTTTAGGAATAATTTCAAAGTTAAGAGGCTCCGACAGAGAGAGGGATAGAAAATTTATTTCTTCCGTCTGATCAAGAGGTCTTTGATGCCCGTGCCAACGTCTGTTAAATGGCACTTTGGAGACTCTTGCTCTATCAAGGGTCACTTTTTTTCCGTTTATTTTTACAATATAATCCTGAAAATCATTTTCAAGTACGGGATATATTTTATATGCTATTGCTTTCTCCCCCTATTTTATGGCAATATTATACAACTATTTTCAGAAAAGTCAATACGACACATTCAATTAGATATTGAGCTTTTCCATATTGACTTCATATTTTGGTTGTGATAAAATATACTATATAAATTTTATCGGAGACTCGTTATGAATTTCTTTTTGACCGAGCCTTATTTACTGACTCTTAACCCCTCAAGCGAAATGAACGTTTTATGGATTCAAAGCGAAAAATCCAACGGTTTTATTGAATGGGGTTTTACCGATGCTTTAGGCTTGAAAATTGAAGCGCAATGTTTTGAAGTTACGGGGTTGCGTGCTCCTCTTGATGACGGCACGTATCCTGAATATTCGGAAATGTGCACCCCTGTTTCCGTATGGCAGTACGTTGCTAAAATTGAAAAATTAAAGCCTGCCGACACTATTTATTACCGTGTCTGTTCAAAAGGAAATAAAACGGAAATTTATTCCTTTCATACTGCCCCTGAAAAAAATAAAAATTTTCGTTTTGCCCAATTAAGCGACTTACAAGGTTTACCCGATTGTAATGAAACGGTTGACGAAATCGGCAAACAAAAACTTGATTTTATCTTATATTCAGGTGATGCTACCTACACAAGCTGGCGCCTTGATTCGTGGTTTGATTTAGGTGAAGACTGGCAAAGCGAGGAATCACGCAAAAAAGCCTTTTTCCCGTGTATGCAAAACTCAAAATTATTACAATATATGCCCTTTTTCTTCTGCCCCGGAAACCACGAGGTTGATAATTTAAGATGTTATGCCGAAAAAGAAAAAGCAGGCGACGATAAGTATTGGTGCTGGTCCATTTTTATGCAGATATTCCGCCCCCTTTACAATACCGATGATTATTCGGTAACGGGTAAGCGTTGGTACTCCGTTGATTACGGTGATATGCACATTATCTCTTTAAGCATAAACCGTCTTTGCTTTTTTAACTATGCCGAAGCGCCCGGCTGGCGTCTTTACGATTCCATTGCCCCTGACAGTCCCCAGATTAATTGGCTTAAAGAAGATTTAAAAAACTGTGAAAATAAATTCAAGTGGGTTATTCAGCATTTTCATATTCTTAACAAAGGTTGGGACGTACAGTTTAATCTGTGCTCACCCGTAGTTAATGAAAAGGGCGAGGCAACGTATCCTTACGACCACGGTGGAATGTTGATGGATTTATATTCTGAATATGGCGTAAACGCAGTAACTTTCGGGCATAGCCACGTTTATGAAAGATATTTTAGAAAAAGCACCCATTATATTGAAGCAGCATATCTTTCCATTTGCTTTCATAACGGCACGGAAGAACCGCATCCGTCAGGGCTTTTACCCGTTAAGGAAGATTTATCGCAACGTTCATTCTTAATTGTTGAAAAAACTGATGACGGTTTAACGGGTACGGGTTATTATGCAAACGGTTCCGTTCCCTTTGACAGATATAAAATAGCAGATAAAAACGGTGTTTCCGTTGCACCAAAAAACTAAAGGAGAATGTTTATGGAATTTTTATTTGACGTTGTTTTCAAAACAAATACGGCAGGCGACGGTCAGTTTGACGTTGAAATAAGCGTGCCGCAGGCAGTTGTTGCAACAATTTATTGGGCGGACGAAAAAGGCAAAGCATTAGAAAATTACTTGCCTATTAAGACCCTTCCATTAATTGATGGTATGGCAAAATATTCATCAAAGAAATTTGTTATCCCTGAAGAAGCAAAAACTTTACTTTGCCGTGCATATAACGATGCTATGCTTGAAATTGTTTTGCCTGAATTTATTTTCACCATTCCTGAAGAAAAACTTCATACAAAGAAAAAACCGATAATGACTATTTTTGCCGCAAGCGATATGCACTTTGGCGGTGATTATTTCCATAATGCAAACTCAAGGCACAAGGCTTTTGAATATATTGAACATGTAAAGCCCGATATGGTTATTGTTTCGGGCGATATTACCGATAATTCCTACCCCAACGAATACAAGCAGGCAAAGGAATATATTGAAGAGCATTTCCCCAAAACCCCCGTTTTTGTTGCTTACGGCAATCACGACTGGGACCCCTATGCAAAGGGAAGCTCGCCCCACTATGAAGATATGACGGCTTTTATGAACTGGCAACATAAGCGCAATGAAAAGTTAGGCGCAAAGATGCTTTCCATTGGTCCCAGAGAAACCTTCTCGGTAAAATATAACGGCATCACCATTATTACCCTTAATCCCAGCGAGGAGACAAGGCATATTGAAGGCGTGCGCAACCAGTATAAAGAAGACCAGCTTCAATGGCTTGATGATGAACTTACAAAGTGTGATGGAGACCGTTTCAGAATAGTTAACACTCACTTCCACCGCGAGAACACAATTTCTATTCCGAAAAGTCCGGAGGCAAAGAGCGCCTATAACATATTTAACGATGATAAATGCGGTGAAATTTTAGATAAGCACAGAGATATTTTACATATTTCAGGTCATTGCCACCAGAATATGGATAGTGAATGGATTAACGTTTTGCACGATAAAACACATAACGTTGCATATTTAAACGGCGGTTGTATGGTATGGACGGGCGTAGGCCTTAATAAGCGCCCTGAATATTATCAGCAAGACCGTGCAATGGGTCAGTTTGTTGAAGTTTTCGAAGATTATATGCTTGTACGCGGCGTTGAATACGTAAGCGGAAAATTTATACCAAGATGCTTCCATAAAGTTGAGTTATAATTGATTTAATAAAAAATCAATCATTAATTGAGAATATATTGTGATAAAAAGATAAAAAATAATTTTGCCATATTGACTTTTGGTCGTCAATATGGTATAATCACCAACACATAAGGGAGTAATCGGCGCACATATGCGCGTGATACGGTCAACAATACGATAGTTTTAAACTATTCTGGCCTTTCTTAACGATAAGACTTATCTGCACAAAGGGGCAGATAGGTCTTTTAGTATTTTATTTAAGGAGATTTTTGATGAAAGAGTATTTGCTTTCGACGGAAGAAGTTCTTAAAAACACAGAAAGCTCAATTGAGGGGCTTACGGAAAAAGAAGCATTAAAAAGGCTTGAAGAATTCGGACCTAACAAGCTTAAGGAAGCCAAAAAGGAATCACTTTTAGTTCGTTTTCTTAAACAACTTGCCGACCCAATGATAATAATTTTAATTATTGCGGCGGCAGTTTCGGCAATGACCGAAATTTTTGAGGGGCACTTCCCCACCGACGCCTGCATAATTCTTGCAGTTGTTTTGATAAACGCAATTTTAGGTGTTTTTCAGGAGGCAAAAGCCGAAAAAGCCATTGAAGCTTTGCAGGCAATGACCTCGTCAATGAGCAAGGTTATCCGCGACGGCAAGCATTTGCAAATTAAAAGTGAGGACCTTGTTAAAGGCGATATCATCATTTTGGAAGCAGGCGATGACGTTCCTGCCGATGCCCGAATTATCGAAAGTGCCTCGTTAAAGGTTGAAGAAGCCGCCCTGACAGGTGAAAGCGTTCCTGTTGAAAAACACACAAGCGCTCTTTCGGGCGAAGTTTCTTTAGGCGACAGAAAAAATATGGTGTATATGGGCTCTGACGTGGTTTACGGCAGATGCGTTGCAGTTGTTACTCAAACGGCTATGGACACGGAAATGGGTAAAATTGCCGATGCGCTTTCAAAAGCCGAGGACGGACAGACTCCTTTACAGATAAAACTTGCCCAGTTATCAAAGATATTAAGTTTTATCGTTTTAGGCGTTTGCGTTATAGTTTTTGCAATTAACCTTTTAAGAATTGATTTCGGCACTTCCGAGGTTTTCAAAGAAATCATCGAAACCTTTATGATAGCCGTATCGTTAGCCGTTGCGGCAATACCTGAAGGTCTTGCGGCAGTTGTTACCATTGTGCTTTCAATAGGTGTAACCAATATGTCAAAGCGCAGCGCAGTTATCCGTAAATTAACAGCAGTTGAAACACTTGGTTGCGCGCAGGTTATATGCTCTGACAAAACCGGCACGTTGACACAGAACAAAATGACGGTTGTTGACAATTTTTCCTTTAATGAAACCGTTCTTGCCACTGCCTTAATGATGTGCAACGATGCAACGTTAGACGAGCATGGAAAAGCGCAGGGCGAGCCTACGGAAGCGGCACTTGTAAACTATGCATACAAACTTAATTTAAACAAAAACGAATTTGATAAAAAATATCCGCGCTTGTGCGAAGCTCCTTTTGATTCACTGCGCAAAATGATGAGCACCGTCCACAACGTAGACGGCAAAGTCGTACAATACACAAAGGGCGCACCTGACGAACTTTTAAAGTGTTGCACGCATATTTTAACAAAAGATGGTGTTTTGGAATTAACCGATGACATTCGCAAACAGATTCTTGATAAAAACAAGAGTTTTGCAGATAAAGCACTTCGTGTACTTGCCGGCGCATACAAGGAATATGACAAGAATCCTGACACTCAGGAAGCACAGCAACTTGAAAACAACCTTATTTTTGCAGGTCTTGCAGGTATGATAGACCCCGTCAGAGATGAAGTTAAACCTGCCATTGACCTTTGCAGAAGTGCAGGCATTACCCCTGTTATGATTACAGGCGACCACAAGGACACTGCCGTTGCAATCGCCAAAGAATTAGGCATAATTACAGATAATTCCCAGGCAATGACCGGTGCAGACCTTGATAAGCTGGCAGATGGCGAGCTTGAAATTGAAAAATACCGCGTATATGCACGCGTTCAACCTGAACACAAAGTACGCATTGTTAAAGCATGGCAAAGCAAAGGCAAAATTTGCGCTATGACAGGTGACGGTGTTAACGATGCCCCCTCCATCAAAAATGCCGATATCGGTGTTGGCATGGGCATCACCGGTACCGACGTTACTAAAAACGTTGCCGATATGGTGCTTGCCGACGACAACTTTGCAACAATCGTTTCTGCCGTTGAGGAGGGCAGAAGAATTTACGATAACATTCGTAAAGCAATGCAATTCCTCCTTTCTGCAAACCTTGCGGAAGTGTTAACTATTTTTTCAGCCTCACTTATGGGCTTTACGGTATTAGGTCCCGTGCATCTTTTATGGATAAACCTTGTTACCGATACATTCCCTGCCGTTGCATTAGGTATGGAAGATGCAGAGCAGAACGTTATGAACCGCGCCCCCAGAGATGCCAAAGAAGGCATTTTTGCCGGTGGACTTGGTTTTGACGTTGTTTTGCAGGGTATTATTATTTCTATAATTACCCTTGTGTCGTACTTTATCGGCTTCAAGCTTGAGGGCGATGCCGAGCATGGTATGACAATGGCTTTCGTTGCCCTTTCTATGACGGAAATATTCCACTCCTTTAATATGCGTTCAAGAAGGCTATCAGTTTTCTCATTAAAAACGCACAATAAAATGTTGTGGTTATCAATGCTTTTGGCTTTCGTTCTTACTCTCACAGTTTTATTTGTGCCCTTTATCGCAAACTTGTTCGGCTTTACACAAATTAACTTCTTTGAATTTATTCTTGCAGTAAGCCTTGCCTTTATGATTATTCCCGTTACGGAAGTTATTAAATATATACAAAGAAAATTGAAAAGGTGATAAAAATTGAATTTGAATTTAAGTGTTTTCGGTAATCTTGATTGGATTACCCAACTGAATTTTTGTTTAAGAATAGTTGCTTCGGCAATGTGCGGCTGTCTTATCGGTTATGAGCGTTCAAGAAGATTAAAAGGTGCCGGTGTAAGAACACATATGATTATCGCACTTTCTGCAACTTTGATGATGCTTATATCAAAATACGGCTTCTTCGATATGCTTAGTTTAGGCTTTAATGCCGATGCTTCGCGTATTGCCGCACAGATAGTTACAGGTATCCCTTTCCTTGGCGCAGGCGTTATCTATATAAGGCGCAACCAATCATCAGTTCAGGGCCTTACCACCGCGGCAGGCATTTTAGCAACCTGCGGCATAGGTATGGCTTGGGGTGCAGGCCTTTACATAATTGCAATTTTTGCAACAGTTCTTTTGATGCTTTTACAATTTGTTCTGCACAAAATTCTTACAGGTTACGATTCAACCTTTAACGGTGAAGCTATTATTGTTGCTGACGCAAGCTTTGATGCCGAAGGTCTTATTCATTCTGTATTTGACGAATTTTCCGTTTCAATACAAAAAAACCGCATCAAAAGACTTGAAAACGGTCAATTAGAATTCAGATTAAGCTTTAAGACAATGCACGACATTACCACACAGACCATAGCTAAAATAATGGAAGATCACCCCGAAATTACTTCTATTGAATTATGATGAAAAAATATACGTTTTTAATTATTGCAGCCGCGCTTTTTTTGGCATTGGCTATTGTGTTCTGGCCTCAACAAAACACAAAAAATCACCCTTTTCTTGATGCGCAAAGCAAAGGTGACAGCCGCTCTTTAAAGGGCAACGTTGTCGTTGCGCTGATTTTTGCAGACGAACCTGATTCAAGTTGGAGCGAAAACAACAAGCGCAACTATCTTTTTAAACTAATGTCTGAAACAAATTCGCTTAAAACAGAGGCAGAAAAATACGGAACTGCTCTTGATATAAGTTTAGTTTCTTTTACCTGCAAAACGTCAGTTAATCTTTCAATGACGGATTATTCCTCGTGGTTAAACGAGGCAATGTCGTCTGTGGGATTTTCCTCATCTAACGCTGTTGACTATTTAAAAAATAAATACGATAAGGACGAAGCGGCGGTAGTTTTCGTTATTAAAGGTTCGGGACGACCTTTCTCCCTGCCCTCAACTGAAAATACCGGCTTTGAATGTTCGTTTATCTACTCTGATGATGCAGGTTTCAGACACGAACTTCTGCACCTTTTCGGCGCAAAGGATCTTTATTATCCCCAATCCGTAAAAGCACTTGCAGAGGAGTCTTTTTCCGAAAGCGTAATGTTTCTTTCTAAAAACAAGACGGTTGACAGCCTTACCGCATATCTTGTAGGTTGGGCACCGGCTGACGAAGAAGCAACTGCTTTTTTTGAGCGCACTAAAAAAATTTCGCAAAAAGAAATTGATAACGGTCGTAAGGACGAATTGTTTACCGGCTACGGTGAAAAAAGTTTTTATAACGGCATCTATAAAGGCGAATTATTAAACGGAATGGCGCACGGTCAAGGTACACTGACCTTTAATAACGGTGACGTTTACACAGGTGCTTTTTCAAAAAACGAAATTGACGGCAACGGCACTTACATCTGGAAAAACGGTGATACCTATTCGGGCGAGTTTTCTATGGGTAAGCGCGAGGGTCAGGGCATACGCAATTTTATAAACGGTAACGTTTACACGGGTACCTTTGTTGACGGTAAAATGATGGGCGAAGGCACTCTCACCTTAAATGACGGCACCCTTTACAGCGGTAATTCAGATTGGGAAAAAATTACGGGTAGCGGTACCGTAACCTATCCTGACGGCAGTAAGTATTCCGGTGATTTTGCAAAAGGAAAGCGTTCCGGCAACGGCACGTTAACTCTGCCTGACGGCTCGGTTTTTTCAGGCGAATTTGAGAACGATAAAAAAATCAGCGGTACTTTTACTACAACTGACGGCACCTCCTATTCAGGCAAATTTTTCTCTGATCACATTGAAATGCTGAACGGGTTCGGCACCATTACCTACCCTGACGGCACCCATTACGACGGGGCATTTGAAAATGGCTTAAAAAAGGGTTCAGGGACAGTTACTTTGCCAAACGGCACGACTTATTCAGGCAATTTTTGAGAAGGTGTGAAAAACACCTTTTCTTTTTTAAAAATTGCTTGCCATAAACCCGTTTTTAGAATACAATAGATATATATAAATTCAGAAAGGAAACTGTGTTATGATTAACGTTGCAGTTTTAGGCTTCGGCACTGTTGGCAGCGGTGTTGTTGAGCTTATTGATATGAATAAAAATCACATTGCTTCAAAGCTTGAGAATGAGCTTAACGTAAAGTATATTCTTGATATCAGGGATTTTTCTGACAGTCCGTACAAGGATAAATTCGTTAAGGATTTTTCAGTTATTGAAAACGACCCTGAAATTAAAGTAGTTGCTGAAGTTATCGGTGGCGCTACTTTCGCTTACGATTACACCGTCCGCGCTTTGAAGGCAGGCAAAAGTGTTGTAACTTCAAACAAGGAGCTTGTTGCTCAAAAGGGATATGAGCTTTTAAACCTTGCAAAAGAAAACAACGTAAACTATTTCTTTGAAGCCTCTGTTGGCGGCGGTATTCCTCTTATCAGACCAATGCATCGTTGTATGGCGGCAAATGAAATTACCGAATTTTACGGCATCTTAAACGGCACCACAAACTACATTTTAACAAAAATGATTGAAGAAAACGTTGCTTTTGAAGATGCACTTAAAAACGCACAGGCTTTAGGCTATGCAGAAGCCGACCCCACTGCCGACGTTGAAGGTATTGACGCCTGCAGAAAAATGTGCATACTTGCTTCACTTGCATTTGGCAATCACGTTTATCCTAAAGACGTTTATGCCGAAGGTATAACAAAAATCTCTCTTGATGACGTTGCCATTGCCGACGAAAAAGGCTACAGCATAAAGCTTATCGGTCAGGGCGCAAATTACGGTGAAAATCTTAAAGTTATGGTTGCGCCTGCACTTGTACCCCACTCAAGCCTTCTTTCAGGCGTAAAGGACGTTTTCAATAGTGTGCTTATTCGCGGTAACGCAGTTGGCGACGTATTCTTATGCGGTCGCGGTGCAGGTAAGTTGCCTACCGCCAGTGCAGTTGTTGCTGATATTTTAGATGCCGCAAAGCACTTTGAATTCCTTAAAGGCTGGGGCTGGCAGGACGAAATTGCAGGTCAGGTTTTACCGCAGGAAGACCTTGAAAGTGCTTGGTATATCCGCGTAGAAAATACATCTGACGAAGTTTTAAAATTCTTCCCCGATGCTGATATCGTTTATAACGAAAATGGTGTTACTGCCGCTATTACTAAAAAGGCAGTTAATAAAGAGAATTTTGAAAAATTCCAGGAACTTAACGTTCTTTCTAAAATCCGCGTACTTGATATTTGAGGTATGCTATGGCTGACAGAAAAAATAACAAAAAAATTGAGCACGAAAAAAAATCTTCACGGGAATTAAACATTAAACCTGCTATTCCCTTTATGGTGATAATCGGTTTTATTCTCGGTATTTTAATATGTTATATTACCTTCGTGCACTATGGCGGAAACTAAAAAATGACGGTTGCAGATGCAACCGTCTATTTTTTTCTTTGTTGTTTATACTCTTCAGGCGACATTCCTTTTTTCTGTTTAAAGGTATGCAAAAAGCCTGAAAGAGAACCAAAACCTGAGGAAAAGCAGGCTTCGGAAACGGAGAGTCCGCTTTCTAAAAGCATTGCCGCGCAGTTTACCTTGCGGGAATTAAGATAGTTTATATAAGTTTCGCCCGTTACCTGCTTAAAAAGATTTCCGAAATATACGGGGTTCAGGCAGGCAATCTGTGCCACGTCCTTTAACGTAGGATTTTCGCGAAAATGGGTTTCTATATAAAATATTGCTCTGCGCATAGGAGTTAACTCTTCGCGGTTTTCGCTTTTATCCATTATAAGAGTAAGCAGATATTCTGTAAGAGGCTTTATACAACCGTTTACCTTTGCTTCCTGCATCAAAAGTTCCGCAGCAGTATCTATTTTAACTAAAGTTATTTCATCAAGAACTCTTGTAAATCCGCCGCCCTGCAAAAAGATACTCTCAAGTTGAGAGGGCGAGATTACAGACTCATCAAAGGCGATATTCCACGCCATTAGCGACGTATCCGTTTCAGCAACAACCTGATGAAAATCTGAAGGACTTAAAAAGGACACGGTGCCTCTTTTAAGAGAATGCTTTTTTCCGTTTATAAGCTGATAACCGATGCCGTCCAAAATAATTTCCACTTCAAAATATTCGTGGGCGTGCAACGGAAAAGTTCTTGAATAACGCTTTTTTATTGCTAAATGCTTGTTTTCGCCTATATGTATGCTACTTTCAAGGCGAAGTTCTTTGTTTTTCATTTTTATCACCTTTCATATTTTAACTTAATTTTCAAATAAAATCAAGAAAATTCTTGAAATATAGCGCATAAATCTTGAAATATTAATTGAAATACTATATAATAAGGTGTACAATATTTAAGAGGTGAAAAATATGTTTTTAGGTATTGATATTGGTGGTACAAAATGTGCTATAACTCTTGGCAACGAAAATGGTCAGGTTATAAAAAAAGAACGTTTTTTGACAACCACCGTTGATGAAACAATTGAAAATATAATCAGATACGCAAAGGAACTAAAAGGCGACAATAAAGTTTTATCTGCAGGCGTAAGTTGCGGTGGGCCTTTAGACGAAGAAAAAGGTATAATTCTTTCACCGCCTAACCTGCCCGGTTGGGACAAAATACACATAAAAGAAAAGCTTGAAGAAGCCTTAAAAATCCCTTGTGGCGTAAGAAACGACGCCAATGCCTGCGCAATGGCAGAATTTTACTTTGGAGCAGGAAAAGGCACAAAAAATATGGTGTTTATGACCTTCGGCACAGGGCTTGGCGCAGGACTTATTTTAAATGGAAAATTATACTCCGGCACCAACGGCAACGCAGGCGAACTTGGGCATATCCGCCTTGGCGCATTCGGTCCGTCCGGCTATGGCAAATGCGGAAGTTTTGAGGGTTTTTGTTCAGGAAGCGGTTTAAAGGAAATAGGTCGCGCTTTTGCCCGCGAGGCTATACAGCGTGGCGAAAAAGTTTCCTTTATTGGTGAAAATATTGATGATTTTGAAGTTAAAGATATGGCAGATGCGGCGCGCAAAGGCGATAAAATTGCATTAAAAGCCTTTGAGCTTTGCAAGTCGGAGGCCAAGCGGTCTTAGGAAGACAAATTGGAGTAGCA
>JAZROC010000155.1:0-3842 GCA_045648525.1 Clostridia bacterium | reverse complement strand
AACAACACCCATATTTTCGGGTATTACGTCATTTGCTCGCCTTACCCACTCGGCAACGTCATGCTTTACTTTTTTGCGCTGAATATCCCATTTATTATTAAGCGTTGCTCTTTTTACCGTAGCACCGACAATATCAACGGCTTCTAAATGTGCAGTTGGTGTAACTTTACCTGTTCTGCCAACATCCCACACAACATCCTTAAGTTTTGTGGAAACTTCTTCAGCAAAAAACTTATAGGCTATTGCCCATCTGGGAAATTTGTCAGTATAACCCAAATATTCACGCATTTTAAAATCAGTAACTTTAATTACCATTCCGTCAATTTGAAAATCAAGTTGCTGACGTAATTTTTCAGCTTCATTTATTGCATCAATTACGTCCGTCATATTGGTGAATGTTTTAAAAAAGTTATTTACGGGAAGCTTTTGCTCTTTTAAAAATTCCATCGTGTCAATGCTGTTATCGAAAGTTTTTCCTTCAAGAATTCCTACGTTATAAAGATAAATATCAAGTTTTCTTGTTGCCGTAACGGTAGGATCTAAATTTCTGAGTGCACCTGCTGCGGCATTTCGGGGGTTTTTTAAAGGCTCCTGCGCGGTTTCATTGTACTTATCAAAAACCGATTTTTTCATTATGCCTTCGCCCTGTATCTGAATACGACCATTAAAATCAATGGTTAAAGGCAAAGACCTTATTGTTTTGGCTTGTTCAAAAATACGCTCGCCTACTATACCGTTGCCGCGTGTTACCGCATCGGTAAGCACTCCGTTCTCGTAAGTTACATTAACCGTAAGACCATCGAATTTATATTCGAGGGAATAAGTCGGAGCTTCGTCAAAACGCTCTTTTAAACGGCTTGTTATACGTTCTTCCCACGCATAAAGCTCATCAAATGACTGCGCTTTATCCATACTCCATAATCTGTTTTCGTGAGCAACGCTTTCAAATGCTTTTATAGGCTCTCCACCTACTTTTTTTGTAGGCGAATTTTCAAGCACAATGCCCGATTTCTCTTCAAGTTTTTTTAACTGCGAATATAAATTATCCCATTCATCATCGCTGACTATAGGATCATCAAGCACATAATAATGGTAATTATACATATTAAGTTTTTCGATAATAGATTTCATTTCATCCATTTTTATTCACCAATTACTTCAAGATTTGCTTGTGCTGCAACAAGATTTTTTATGCCGTTGTTTTCAAACGCGACGGTAACCATAGTTTTATCGCCGGATCCCGCAACTGAAATAATTTTACCTATTCCAAATCTGCGATGCTTAACTTTCATCGAAACACGCCATTCACGTGAATCTTTAGCCGCTTGAGGTTTTGAATAATTCAAGGTACCGATATTAGTTGTCGGTTTATTGAATTTTGTAACAGTGCGTGAGGTTTGTTGTGGTTCGCTGAAGAAATCAGAATCATCATCCCACTTGTCATTGAATCTTGAATACTCTTTTCTTCTTTCGAGAGGTTTGGGTAGCAGACTTTCAATCCTGTCCTGTGGAATTTCCTCAAGAAAACGTGAGGGAGGATTTGTATGTGATTCGCCAAATTGGTAACGTACCGTTGCGTGAGTAAGGTACAATTTTTTCATTGCTCGTGTTATACCAACGTAACAAAGACGACGTTCTTCTTCCAACTCTTCCTTTACGTCAATAGCGCGTGAAAGTGGAAATAAACCTTCCTCCATACCAACCATAAATACTGTGTCAAATTCAAGTCCCTTTGCAGAGTGAAGCGTCATAAGTGTGACCTTACCGTTTGGCACACCGAACAAATCGTTTTCCTCGGGTTCAGAAACAAGAGCAATATTTGTGAGATAATCTTGTAAATTAGCATCAGGGTTATCATCAAAATACGCTTTGGCGGCATTTGAAAGTTCCTGAAGGTTGTTTAGTCTGTCTTTTGCTTCGTCCGTATTTTCTTGACGATACATTTCAATAAGACCTGTTCTATCAAGCATAAAATCAAGAAATTCAGTTGGACTCATAAGCATACTGTTAGTCATCAAGTCATCAACAAGTTGTGAAAAAACGGAAAGTTTGTTTCTGATTCTACCCGAAAACTCATTAATATCCGTTGATAAAATTGCGCCGAGCATACTGTCATTTGTTCTGTTTGCAAAATCAGAAACTTCACTTAAAGCAGAATCACCCAAACCGCGCTTGGGAACGTTTATAATTCGTCGTAATGCAATTTCATCATCAGGATTTGTTAAAATTCTTAAATATGCAATAGCATCCTTTACTTCTTTACGTCCATAGAAAGGTTGTCCACCATAAACTGAATACGGTATTCCGCTTCCTAAAAGCATTTCTTCGATAATACGCGACTGACTGTTTGTACGGTACAAAATCGCAAAATCATTATATGATGCGCCTAATCTTGTTCCTTCATTAATTTCAGAAACAACAAAATATGCTTCAGATCTTCCGTCCGAAAGCTCTTCAACTCTTAATTTGGCGCCGTTTCCTTTATCAGACCATAAGTGTTTTTGTTTACGTGATTCATTATTAGCTATAACTGCATTAGCACTTTCAAGAATATTGTTTGTTGAACGGTAATTTTGTTCGAGTTTAATTACAACAGAATTTTCAAAATCTTTTTCAAACTCAAGAATATTTCTTATATCTGCACCGCGCCAACCGTAAATGCTCTGGTCATCATCACCTACTACGCAAATGTTGTGCCATACGGAAGCAAGCTGTTTTATCAACCTGTACTGCACCATATTGGTGTCCTGATATTCATCAACGTGAATATATCGGAATCTTGCTGCATATTTTTGCAAAATTTCAGGAAATTTATGAAAAACAACAACAGTTTTTATTAAAAGGTCATCAAAATCAAGAGCATTTGCCTTACGCATTCTTTCTTCGTAAAGAGCATATACCTCTGAATAAAGTTCTTCTCTCGGATTGGTGGCAAGCTCCTTTATTTTGTTTGGACCTTCCATTCTGTTTTTTGCATCACTTATAACTGCCAAAAATTCTCTTGGCGGATTATCTTTTGCTGAAAGCTCTTTTTGCGCTAAAATTTCGGCAATAAGTTTTTTTTGGTCATCATCGTCATATATGGTAAAATCCTTTGAATACCCAAGCGCTTCAATTTCTCTATGTAATATACGAACGCACATTGAGTGAAATGTAGAAACCCATACGTCAGAATTACCGCAAAGCTTGTCTACCCTTTCCTTCATTTCTTTTGCTGCTTTGTTCGTAAACGTTATTGCTAAAATATTCCACGATGGAACGTTTTTATCAAGAATAAGATGCGCAATGCGGTGCGTAAGAACTCTTGTTTTTCCACTGCCTGCACCTGCTAAAACAAGAACGGGACCTTCAACCGTAACCGCCGCTTTTTTTTGTTCAGGATTAAGTTTTGCCTTGTCAATAAATAATTCTGCCACGATAAACTCTCCAATAAATTTTTATAAATATATTATACCACATCAAAAAGAAAAAGTCATCAATAAAACATTTTTTAACATAAAGATTTTTTTGCGCATATAATACAAAGACAAAATAAAGGAGGCTTTTTATGAAATTAAAATTTATAGCTTTTGTTTTACTTATTGTAATGATTTTTTCGTGCTTTATCGGTTGCAGAAAAAATCAATCAACAGTACTTAAAGTGAACGAAGTAACACATTCAATTTTTTATGCCCCATTCTATGCCGCAATAGAATTAGGATTTTTTAAAGAAAAAGGAATTGAAATAGAATTAACTAACGGCGGCGGAAGCGATAAATCAATGACCGCACTAAGTCGGAGGCCAAGCGGTCTTAGGAAGACAAATTGGAGTAGCAACTCCTTGGCTCACAGAACGACATGGC
>JAZROC010000154.1:0-1342 GCA_045648525.1 Clostridia bacterium | reverse complement strand
CAACTGAAAACTTCGCCTAAATAGAAGTCGTTGTCAATTTCCTGACCCAAAGTCCAAAGACAAGGATAGCAGGAATATCTTGCAACCCAGTAACGTGAAAGGACCTCTAAAAGTTCAAGATAATTGGGGTTTTCCTGCATTAAAGTTACAATTTCTCTTGGGAAACAGAATTGCGCGTTAGCGTGCACAAGACCTTTTTCGGCAATGTAATCAAAATATCTGTCGGAGTTTTTTAATGCTATAATATCCTTTTCGTCAATGCCGTCTTCCATTTTGTAGCCCGTTTCCAAGGCTTCAGTCTGATATACGGTAAAGCCTTGCTCAACGCGTTTATCAATAATATATTTGAAGTGTGATTGACAGTCAATATTGCCTGCGTGGTCGCCCGGTGAATCAAATTCCTCGGCTAAGAAATTCCGATGGGTATCTCCTAAATAGAAGAATGGAGTGCCGTCAGCCTACACTAAATACTGCTTGTCAGGGTGTGTAGCTACAAAACCGCGCTTGAAGATTTCAAGGTCACCTGAATATAAAGTACATTCAACCGTGCCCGTAATACCGTTTAAAGCATCGTCTTCTTTGCAGATTGTCGTGTATTCCCAAAGACCCGCTTCGGGCAATGCGAAGCGCAGAACCCACTCTGTACCACCGTTCCAGAAGCCCGGCACGGTAAGAGTTTTATTGCCGTTGGAAATTACCATATCAAGAATAATATCGTGTATGGGATTTTGAGGGACAGTTGAGGCGGTAAGTGTTATTTCCGCCTTTCGCCAGGTTTCAGCATATAATTTTTCCATATTATTTCACCTTTTCTACTACGATTACCCAGTCTTCTGCAGATGGTCTTTCACCGATAACAAACTGACTGCCTTTTGCAATTTTGATTTTTGAGCCAAGAACGTTTGTACGTGGATTATACCATTGATACGTATATTCAGCATTTTCGTCAAGACCCTTTAAAGTACCCGTTAACAGAGTGCCTTCCTTGGAAATATCGTCGTAGAGATATCCGATATAAAGGTCATTATTGATTTTTGCAAATGAATAGGTGCCCGTTTCGCTTTCGAAAACGTCTTTATCGTCAAATACGGGGATAAGATTCCACCACTGGTATTTTTCCAAAAACTCTTTCATATAACCCATCTGATAACCTGCAGGAAGCTCTACTGAAGTGCCCCACTTTGTTGCTTTATCAGTTGTCGTAATAGTGATGCCGTCGCGCACGGTGGCGTTTTCAATATCGTAACTACTCTTGTAAAGCCAGATGTCAACTGCGCCGTAGCCGTGACCGTACATACCGTTTAAGAATGCAAGCCAGCCTTGTGCGCGTGCGCCGTATTCG
>JAZROC010000153.1:0-4133 GCA_045648525.1 Clostridia bacterium | reverse complement strand
GAATATCTTTCTTATGCTGAAAATGCAGTAAAAAAGCTTGTAAAGCACAACGTTCCCTTTGAAATTAATACGGGCGCAATCGCAAGAGGGTATAGGACAGCTCCATATCCGTCTGAAAATATATTGAAAATGATAAAAAATTACGGTGGAAAAATAATATTTACAAGCGATTGCCACAATAAAGAGTATCTTAATTGTTATTTTGATGAAGCCGAATTGCTCGCGAAAAAAGTCGGTTTTACGAAAAGATGTATAATTGACGAAAATGGTATTAAAGAAATTGATTTATGAAAATAGTTGACTTTCACACACACGTATATCCTGAAAAAATTGCAGAAAAAGCAACGGAAAACGTTATAAACTTTTACGGTCTTACCGAGGGATTAGGCGGCATTATCGGCACAAGTGAAAATTTAATAAATTGCGGCAGAGAGGCAGGGATAGACAATTTTGTTATTTTGCCTGTTGCGCTAAAACCTGAAACAGTGCGCCACGTAAATGAAGCTGCGCTTAACGAAGTTAATGAGCACAAGGAATTTTTCGGTTTCGGCACAATACATATTGATATGGAAAATATGCTTGATGAAATTGATTTTATCAAAAAATCCGGACTTAAAGGTGTAAAAATTCATCCCGATACACAGCGATTCAATATTGACGATGAACGTCTTTTTCCCATGTATGAAGAAATTTCAGGAAAACTTCCCATAATGGTCCATTGCGGTGACCCGCGTTATGATTTTTCGCACCCGCGAAGATTAAGACGCGTGCTTGATAATTTCCCAAAACTTACGGCAATCGGCGCCCATTTAGGTGGTTGGATGGTGTTTGACGAAGCTCTTGAACTTTTAAAACCAACAAACTGCTTTGTTGATATTTGTTCAAGCCGTATGTTTATGGAAAAAGGTAAAATGGAATATTATATCAATTCCTACGGGGCAGAACGTGTGCTCTTCGGCAGTGATTTTCCAATATGGAATCCAATAAAAGAAGCAGAAGCTTTTTTTGAACTAAATATTTCAAACACTGATAAAGAAAAAATTGCATATAAAAATGCATTGTATTTATTAAAGGTGAATTAAAATGAAGGTTACTTTATTAGGTGATTCAATTAGACAGATTGGCTACGGTTTAAAAGTTCCGCAGCTGCTTGGTGATGACTTTGAGGTTTATCAGCCCATTGAAAACTGTCGTTTTGCAAAGTACACACTTCAAGCAATAAGAGTATGGCAAAAAGATATGGAAGGCTCCGATATTATTCATTGGAATAACGGACTTTGGGATGTTGGCAATAATTGGGGCGATGGACCGTTAACACCTATTGATGAATACGTGCGCGATATGGTTCGTGTGGCTAAAGTGCTTAAAACAAAAGCTAAAAAAGTAATTTTTGCTACTATTACACCTGTTCGTTTTGATAATCCTGATACTGATAACAACCTGATTAAACAATATAATGCGGCATTAGTACCTGAACTTGAAAAATTAGGCATTATTATAAATGACCTTTATTCCTTTGTTTATCCAAATATTGAAGAATATATTCTTGAAAGTGACAAAATTCACTTAACTGATGAGGGGATTGAAGCGTGCGCAAGACAGGTTACTGCAATTATTAAAGAAACAGCAAAAACATTATAAAAAAATTCCGCAGAAAATTTATTCTGCGGAGTTTTCTCTTATTTGAAATAATATACTCCGAAATCTTTTAAGGTATGCGGAGCGTTTTCCTCTTCAATAACAAATTCTATTTTGTTGGTGAAAAAAGGAGGGAAAGTGCAAATGTGTTTGTGACCTACGGTGGAACTTTCATAAACGGTTATTGGGTCACTGTATCCACCGGGATAAAGGCGGATGTGGAATTTTTCAACGTGTTCAGAGGAAGACATATCTTCCTGAAGAATTACTGTATTTACAAGGGTAGACTCGTCTAATGAAATCGTGTAGACGTTGTCATTTCTATCAAATTTTCCGTCAATGCGCGAAGCATACAAGTCTTTTATTTTCTTTCCGAATTCGATTACGCGTTGAGAATCTTCTTCAGGCAACAAACCGCGTCTGTCAGGAGCTATATTCAAAAGTAGATTTGCGCCTTTTCCTACTGAATAATAGTAAAGCCCCATAAGCTCGTCAACTGACTTTAACGTGTGTAAGTCGTTATCTGAATAAAACCAGTTTGCAAGACGAATTCTGCAATCACATTCTGAAGGCAAGAATCTTTTTTCGATTTTATCTTTTTTGTCGGTCTGAACAGAAAAATCGAGAGAATCAACAATATTATGATTAGGCATTTTTGTCATACCACGTTCATTTCCTGCCCATCGTGTGTCGGGATCCCACATATTAAATATTAAAATTTCAGGCTGAAGTGTGCGAATAGCATCAATAATTCTTACCGTATCGTACTGATGGTTTTCACTGCCGCAACCGTCAAACCACAGATAGTCAATTTTACCGTAATCTGTTAAAAGTTCGGAAATCTGATTGATAAAGTAATCATCATACTCTTTGTGATTCATTTTTACCGAGCCGAACTGTGCAGGGGAGTAGTATAAACCAACTTTTATATCGTGTTTTCTGCAAGCATTGGTAAAATCTCTTACTACGTCACCTTCACCATTTTTCCAAGGTGTGTTTTTTACTGAATAGTCTGTATATTTTGAAGGCCAGTTTGCGAAACCATCGTGGTGCTTGCATACTAAAATTGCATATTTTGCACCTGCTTCTTTTACTGTTTTTATCCATTGTTCGCAGTCTAATGATGTGGGATTAAAACCGGTTAAAGGCATTTCTTTCATATCCCAGTCTCTATGTCCTTCATAGAAAGTTCTTATACCAAAATGGAAAAACACGCCAAATTCCCAATCAAGAAAATCTAATTGCTGTTTTTTTATATTTATCATATACGATACTCCTTTTGTTAAATTATCCATTTAATTATATCAAAACCTGTTACAAATGTAAATACTTAAGACCTCTATAATTACTTGAATAATAAAAAAATTATTTAAAATCATTAAAACCGTTTGACAGATAGGGGATTTTGGTATATTATTATAAAAAAATTAGATGATAAATGCTATGAAGATATTAAACGTAAGCAATTCGCGCTTTCAGAGAGTCGCCGTTTGGTGCGAGGCGACAGGCAATGTTCACGTTGTCTCGTATCGGAGCAGGGCTTCGGAAAGTTAAGTAAGAAGCTTCGGGCGTTCCCGTAACAGAACAAGGGTTTGTCTGAACCTTATTGAGTGGCTCTTTTTTGAGCAATACGGGTGGTACCGTGGTCATATTATGTTGATCATCCCGCGAAGATATAGATATCTTTGCGGGTTTATTTTTTTAGAAAACAAGGAGGCAGTTTTATGAAGAAAATTGCAATTTTCGACAACACGCTTTTTGCAGTTGCGGAAGAAAAAGCATCACTTACATTTAGAGAAAAACTTAACATAGTTGCAGCCGTTGACGGCGCAGGTTTTAATAGTATTATACTTCCATCACTATTAAATGAAAAGGAAAATGCCATCGTTTATCGCACTATTGCAACAAATGTTGAAAATGCTAACGTAGTTGTTTCGGTTAGTGATGTCAATGCAGTTGAAAGTGCTTTCAATTCAGTTAAAGACGGAAAAAACGTTGCACTTCAGGTTGTTATGCCTGCTTCAACCGTGCAGATGGAATATCAGTATCATCTTAAATCACAAAAAATGCTTGATAGAATTTCCGTAATTGTGGCAGAAGCTAAAAAATATACTGATGAAGTTTACGTTGTATTAAAAGATGCAACACGCGCTGAAGAAGGCTTTTTGAAAGAATGTGCTCAAACTTCAAAAAATGCAGGCGCAAAGGCAATTACCATTGTTGATGATGCAGGTATTGCTTTCCCTGAAGAAATTTACAATATTGTTTCTGAATTAAATGAAATTATTCCTGTTTTCGTTCAGCCATCTGATAGTCTTAAAATGGCTGCTGCTTGTGCTATTGAAGCTATAAAAGCAGGGGCAGAGGGAATTGTAACGTCAAACGTAGGTCCTTGGTTAAGGGCAGACGTTTTTGCAGATATTTTAAGGGCAAGAGGAAATGACCTTAAGATTTGTGCAGAGCTTGACATAACAAAAATCCACAGAACAGTTGCT
>JAZROC010000152.1:0-12116 GCA_045648525.1 Clostridia bacterium | reverse complement strand
TCCTTGGCTCACAGAACGACATGGCTACGATCCGACTTGGTTATTGCGCACGTAATAATAGGTTTGCCCGGTGAAACTACAGAAGATTACGTAAATACGGTAAAATTTGCATGCGATGCAGGTATTGACGGAATTAAACTTCAACTTTTACACGTTTTAAAAAATACTCAACTTGAAAAAATGACTTTTAAGACACTTTCTATGGACGAGTATTTTTACAACTTACAAAAATGTATTGAAATTATTCCGCCCGAAGTAGTTATACATCGTTTGACAGGTGACGGTGACAAAAAAATACTTATAGCACCGTTATGGAGTGCTGATAAGCATCGCGTTTTAAACGGAATGAATAAATTTTTTGAAGAAAATAACGTTTTACAAGGAAGTAAAAGGAGCTAAAAATGGACAGAACTCACGAATTTAATAAAAATGATATAGAAGAAAATAAAGGTATTGCTGCATTTGCATACTTTGGTCTTTCGTTCGTTATGCCTTTGTGGGCAGCATATGATTCTGATTTTGCAAGATTCCACGCAAATCAGGGAATGGTTCTTGCGATAAATGAACTTATCGTTTGCGTTTTAATAGTTCTTTCGCATATTCTTGTTGCGTTCAATCCGATATTCAGATATATCAGAACAATTTTATGGTTTGCACTTGTTATTGCGATTATTTTTTATTCGATTTATGGAACTGTCAACGCTGTCAGAGGAAAGGCAAAAGAACTTCCTTTTATCGGTAATATAAAACTTATAAGATGAGGCTGAAATGATTTTAATTATTGCTGAAAAACCAAGTCTTGCCAGAAACATTGCTTCGGCTATAGGAAAACTTCAACGGCACGACGGATATTTAGAGGGTAACGGTTATATCGTTACTTGGGCTTTTGGACACTTGTTTTCTCTTTGTGACATAGAAGATTACTGTGAAAATCCGAGCGGTAAGTGGACGATGGAAAATTTGCCGTGTTTTCCCGAAAAATTCAAGTTTCAATTACGTAAGGGAGAAGATAAGCAGGTTGACCAAGGTGTAAAAAAACAGTTTGATATAATTACTGCTTTGTGCAACAGACCTGACGTTGATAAGATTGTAAATGCCGGAGATGCTGACCGCGAAGGCGAAATAATTGTCAGGCTATGTATTTCAAATGCCAAAACAGAAAAAGAACAGTTAAGATTATGGCTTCCTGACCAAACTGAACAAACCGTACAAAAAGCTCTAAGCGAAATGAAAAATGAAAGTGAATATGATAATCTTGCAAATGAAGGTTTTGCGAGAACTTATATTGACTGGCTTTACGGTGTAAATTTGACAAGATATGCAACGTTAAAAACAGGTATGCTTTTGAGAGTAGGCAGAGTAATTATTCCCGTTGTTAAAGCAATTTACGATAGGGATATGCAGATTAAAAATTTTATGCCTGATATTTATTATGCGATTAAAAGTAATGTGACAACAAACGATTGTGAAATTGAGCTTGTAAGCAAAAATAAGTTTGAAAAAAATCAAAAAAACAAAGCAGAAGAATTATGTCAGATTTATAATGCTCTTCCTGCGACGGTTACTTCAGTTAAAAGTAAAAAAGATGTTATTAACGCAGGTAAGCTTTATTCGCTTTCAAAATTACAAAATTATTTGGGCAAAAAGTATAAAATGCCAATGGAACAAAGCTTGAGCATTGTTCAAAAACTGTATGAAAGCGGTTATCTTACTTACCCAAGAACTAATTCTGAATACCTTGCAACAGCAGAAAAAGATAAAATAAAAACTATCATTTCTAACGTTAAAAATTTAGGGTATGATATTGAGTTTAAAGATAAAAAAACTATCTTTGACGATTCAAAAATCGAATCACATTCAGCGATAACGCCAACATATAAAATTCCTAAAAAAGAAAATCTTTCCGAAGATGAATTTAAGGTTTACTCAGCAGTTATGCGTCGCTTTGCGGCTGTTTTTTCGAGAGAGGAATGTCTTGCACAAAAAACAGAAATTACTGTTTCTGTTGGTGATAAAGAAGATTTTGTTTTAAAAGGAATGGTTATTGTTCAGGCAGGTTGGACAAAATATGATGATTATACACAAAAGGATAAACTTCTTCCTGCGTTGAATAAAGGCGATGCTGTCAATATTGACTTTAAGCCTTGCGAAAGAGAAACAAGTCCGCCAAAACATTATACTATCGAAACACTGAATAATTATTTAAAAAATCCGTTCAGGGAAGAAAAAAATAGTGTTGATGAAAATGATGACGAAGACTATAAAGCGATGTTTGAAGGTCTTGAATTAGGCACTGAAGCAACGCGCACGGGTATTATTGATAATGCAAGAAAAAGCCAATATATTGAGCTGAAAAAAGACGTATATAAAATTCTTCCTAAAGGTGAATATCTTATCGAATCTTTATTACAAATGGGTATTTCAATGGATAAATACAAGACGTCTGAAATGGGTAAGATTTTAAAACAAATTTTCAGAAACAACGCAACTGTTGAGCAAGGTATAATGCAAGCGGAAAAAGAAATTGCTTCTGTTTATGAAATAAAAGAACTTCCTATTGAACAAGATACTGATACAGGGTTTTATCTTGATACCATAGGTGCATGCCCTCTGTGCGGAAAAGACGTTTTAAAATCAAGATACGGTTATGCTTGTTCGGGGTATAAAGAGGGATGTAAATTCAATATCAGCGGTGTAATTTGCAAACGTGTTATTTCAAAGAAAAACGCACAATTATTACTTGCAAATGGATTAACTTCTGAAATTCAGGGGTTTGTTTCAAAAAATGGTAAATTATTTAATGCTCGATTAAAACTGGATAATGGTGCAGTTAAATTCGATTTTTAGTTTTTTGTAAAAATTTGTATAAAAATGGCATATATTTAACCATATAATCTTTGGAGGTTAATCTTTATGTCATTTTTACTATCTTTATTATGTGAACTTCGTTTTTTTATCGGTCATATAAGCGATAAAAATTATTTTCCCAAGCCATTAAGCAAAGCAGAAGAAAAAATATGTCTTGAAAAATATTTTGATGGTGACAAGAATGCTTATGACAAATTAATTGAACATAATATGCGACTTGTTGCGCATATAGCAAAAAAATATGCTTCAGATCGATATGAATTTGATGACCTTATTTCTATAGGAACAATTGGGCTGATAAAAGCAGTAAAATCATTTAATAAAGAAAAAAGCACACATCTTGTTACATATGCTTCGCGATGCATTGATAATGAAATTTTAATGCACTTGCGGTCAACAAAAAAACAAAAAAATGAAGTTTCACTTAATGAACCTATTGGGGTAGATAAAGAAGGAAACGAAGTTTCTTTGATTGATGTTCTTCCCAGTAATGAACGCGAGATTTCACAAAATATTGAAATTATGATGGATATTCGGGAAATGTTTAAAAAAATGAAGCATTTACTGGATACAAGAGAGAAAAATATCATAATTTTACGATATGGTATAGGGGGAAAACAACCTCTTACTCAAAGAGAAACAGCAAAAATACTTGGGATTTCAAGATCGTACGTTAGCAGAATTGAGAAAGCGGCGTTTGAAAAAATGAAAAAATAAGCTATATGTTTTCACAATAAGCACTTATGTTTTTCAAGAAAAAAGGTTACAATATACAGTAGAAAATATTCAGGAGTTTTTTATGCGAGATAAATTTTTAAAATTTATGTACGGTAGGTACGGTGTTGATGAGTTTGGAAAAAGTATGCTGATTACGGCAATTATTTTTTCCGTATTAGGTATGGTTATTAATTTGTTCAGATTTGGTTTCTGGATTTCTTTTTCTTGCTCGGTGTTGAGTACTGCGTTAATGGCTTATATTATTTATCGCGCTTTTTCAAAAAACATAAACAAGCGCGTTATGGAAAATCATAAATTTTTAGCTAAAACTGAAAAGTTAAGGACATATTTTCGCTTTTGTAAAACAAGATTTAATGACCGAAAAACATTTTCATACGTTAAATGCCCGAATTGCAAAAATTACAGTCGTGTACCAAAGGGAAAAGGTAAAATAAAAATTACATGTCGTGTTTGCAAGAAGCAATTTGAAAGGAAAGTTTAGTATGCTTTATTCACAAAGGGAAAACGTAAAAGATACAAGAGTGAGGGAGTATATTCTTCCCCAAAAGATTATTAAGACATTTGGAAAGATTGAAAATGAAAAAGTTTTATTAAATAACAGACAAACACAGATTGATTTTAATAACTTTAACGTTGCAAAAATAACAAACGACGGTGAAAAAACAGGAATTTTGCTTGATTTCGGTTTTGAATTCTGTGGTAGCGTATCTGTTTCAGTATATAATATAGTATATAATATTAATAAAATACCATGTGCAAAAATTCGTCTTTCCTTTGGTGAATCTGTAAATGAAGCTTTATCGGCATTAGGTGAAAAAAATTCAGTAAATGACCACAATGCCAGAGATTTTATCGTTGATGTCCCGAGAATGTCAACAAACATATGGGGAAATACGGGATATAGATTTTTATATATTGAACTTTTGAGTGAATGTACTGTTCAGCTTACTTCGATTCAAGGTGTTTGTGTATATAAACCCTATGAATTTATTGGTAGTTTTAATTCTGATGATGAAACGTTAAATAACATATATAATACTGCCGTTCATACATGCCATATGTGTATGCAAGACCAAATCTGGGACGGTATAAAGCGCGACAGACTGGTTTGGATTGGCGATCTTAATCCTGAACTTAAAACGATTAAATACGTCTTTGGTGACGTTCCTGACGTTGAAGATTCTCTTGATTTTTCAAGTAAATTTTTATCAGGTGATAATTGGGTTAACCGTATGCCAACGTACTCACTTTGGTGGATTATAAATGCCGAAGAATGGTGTAGTTATTTTAAAAAGACGGATTTTCTTTTGAAAAATAAGACGGTTATCAATTTGATTGTCAAACAAATTCTTGACAAATGTGACGAAGAAGGTGTTTTTTCGGCAGGTGATTTTATTGACTGGCCAACTTATCAGTTGCCTGTTGCTAAAGTCGGTGTTAAAGTATTGACGATGATGTTTTATAAAGCGGTTGCTAATATGAAACAGATTATAAAGCCATCGTTATATAAAAAGTGCCTTGAAAATACGCAAAAACTTCAACAAGTTAAATGTAACTCTATGGGATATAAACAAATATCCGCGCTTCTTCTTTTAAATGAAATGGCTGACAAGGAAAGCATTGGAACTTTAAAAGACGGTACGGTTAAAGGATTTTCTACTTTTATGAGCTACTATATTTATTCGGCTCTTGCTATAGCTGAAAAAGAGGAAAACGTAATTAAAGCTTTAAAAAATTACTATGGTGCAATGTTATCCTTTGGTGCCACTACGTTCTGGGAAGATTTTGATATCGAATGGACGGAAAATGCATGTAGAATTGATGAAATTTGCCCCAAAAACAAAAAAGATATCCACGGCGATAACGGCAGATATTGTTACGAAGGTTTCAGGCATAGTCTTTGTCACGGCTGGGCATCAGGTCCCGTTGCATTTATGACGGAATATATTTTAGGTATAAAAACGGATTTTTCTAATGATAAAATTATATTAGAACCACATATAAGTAATTTGAAATTTGTTGAAGGTAGTATCGCAACTCCTTACGGCAAATTTTTTGTAAAGTATAATAAGGACGAAAATGGAAATATTATTACGGAATACGATGCACCAAAAGAAATTGAGGTTATAAAAAATGTTTGATATCTATTATTTAATTCTTGTACTTCCTGCAGTCTTTTTTGCGATGTGGGCAAGTTCAAAGGTAAATTCAACTTATAAAAAATATGAAAACGTTTATAATTCAAGAGGAATTACAGGTGCCCAAGCGGCAAGAATGGTTCTTGATAATAATGGCTTAACAAACGTTAAAATTGAAAGAATATCAGGTCAATTGACAGACCATTATGACCCTAAAGCAAATATTGTAAGACTTTCTGATGGAGTATATTCAAGCTCGTCAACTGCGGCGGTAGGAATTGCCTGTCATGAGGTAGGTCATGCAATGCAATATGCAGAAGATTACGCTCCTGCAAAGTTAAGAATGGCTATTGTTCCGATAACAAACTTTGGTTCAAAACTTGCAATGCCTTTGATCCTTATTGGTGTACTTTTAAGCACGTTATCAGCGTTAAGTTTTTATTTTGTTTATGCAGGAATTGCGTGTTTTGGTTTGTCAACCTTCTTCCAACTTATAACGCTTCCTACGGAATTTAATGCAAGCAAGCGTGCGATAGATTCTATTGAAGCAAACGGAATATTATATGATAGCGAAATAGAAGGTACCAAAAAAGTTTTAACAGCCGCGGCATTAACATACGTTGCTGCTTTGGCTGTTTCAGTTACACAACTATTAAGATTATTGCTTATTTTCGGCGGAAGACGCAGGAATTAATTTATATCATCGGTAGGATTTCTACCGGTGATTTTTTTATAAAATCTTGAAAAATAAGCGGGATCGTTTATGCCGATTAGATGACCGACTTCGGAAACGGATAAATCACCGCTTTTTAAAAGAATATATGCTCGGTCACTTTTTAATTGTTCAATAAATTTAATAGGCGACATACCTGTATATTCATTAAATAAACAGCGGAAACGTGATGGACTTAAACCTGATAGTTCCGTTATATTTTGTACGGTAAGATCTTTCATATCGATTGTTTTTATGTTTTCAAGACTTGAAATAATAGCTTTATATTTTAGAGGTTCAATTTCTTTTTTTACGAATGACGATAATTCATTTAAAAGCTGATAAAGTCTTATTCTGATTTTTGTGGGGTGGGGCTTTGCTTCTGAAAACATAGAGGCAAGAGTGTTAAAATGAGTAAAAGCATTTTTAAAATCCTTAATTTTAATTAAATCTTTTGAAAAAATTAAATCCTCGTTATCGTTATCTGTAATATCAAATCTTATATTTATTGCGTTGAACTCTTTTTGAAAACCGCTTGCACCGTCAATATAAAAATTATTTACTTTCTTTTTAATTTCTTTATTTCCATCAACACGTGTAAAAACACAAGTATATTGCGAACTTTTTGGTAAATAAATTATTTCTCCGGGAAAGGCATGTAAAAATAATTTGTTATTTCGGTAATAAAAGGCTTCGCAACCGAACAAGAACATAAGTCCGCTTGCTCCTCTGCCATTATCGGGGGTAGACCATCTGCCTGAGGTATTCCACAGGTGATAATGTGGCATTATATCTTTTAAATGATAATCAATTTCATATAAATTTTTTAGTTCAATAATTTTCATAAATAACTCACCAAAAGTATTTTAGCATAATAATAAATTTATTTCAACACTTTTTCAGGCGAAAAGTACAAGAGAAGCGAAAATGTATATTGACTTGTCCGCTTTTATTTTTATAATAAAATACAAAGGGAGGATAAAACGATGTTATTAAAATTCAAGGACAATCGAGTTCGAAGAAGTTATAGGGCAAGCGGAATTATCAATAATTTTTCCAAGGAAATGCCACTGAATTATCCTGAAGATTGGATAGCAAGCGTTGTGGAAGCATTTAATCCAAATTACGAAAAGATAGAAAACGAAGGACTGAGCGTTTTAGAATCAGGAATTTTCTTTAAAGATTATATAGAAGAAAATCCACATATATTGGGATGTAAAAAAGATATTTCAATTTTAGTTAAATTTCTTGACGCGGGTGAAAGACTTGTTATACAATGCCACCCGACAGATGAATTTGCTCAAGAATTTTTTAATTCTCCTTATGGGAAAACTGAGTGCTGGTATATGGTTGATACTAAGAAAAATGCGTGTGTATATCTTGGATTTAATGAAAGTGCAACGCGCGAAAAATGGGAGGAAGCTTTTTTTAAGCAGGATAAAAAGTTAATGCTTTCGATGCTTCATAAATTTTCTGTTAAAAAAGGTGATTGCATATTTGTAAAGGGCGGAGTACCGCACGCTATAGGCGCAGGGTGCTTTGTGGTGGAATTACAGCAACCGACTGATTTAATGGTTATTCCTGAAAAAACAACTGAGTCGGGAATGGTGCTTAATGAAAGAAAACTCCACGGCGGGTTAGGTTTTGATAAAATGTTTGACTGCTTTGAATATAACGCTTTATCAAAAGATGACACGAAAAATAAGTATTTTATCAACTATAACAAAAAAATAAACGAAGTTGTCTCTGTAATTAATGAGGATTCCACTGATAAATTCGCTCTTGATGTTATATATGTGCAGAATACTTTTGAGTTATTGCCTCAAATAAATTATTCGGTTTTTGTCGTTATCGATGGCTCTGGTGAAATTTTTGACGGAGTAAATAAATATTCGGTAAAATCAGGAGATAAATTTTTCGTTGAAGCAAATACAAAAATTAAAATTTTAACTGAAGAAACCTTAAACGCGTGCATTTTAAAACCATAAAGGAGATTTTTTATGAAAAAAGATTTTTTACTTGATGATTATGATAATTTTATTATTGGTGCTAACTATTTTGCATCTCACGCAGGTACACGAATGTGGGAACTTTGGGATGCATCCATTGTTGAAAAAGATTTTAAAATTATGTCGGAGTACGGTATAGAAGTTTTGCGCGTATTTCCCATATGGAGTGATTTTCAGCCTATTACGTCCCAGTATATTCACGGAAAGAGTTATGATAAAGAGCCAAGAGAAGTAACCTGGGGCGAAAGACCGCTTGATGATACCAAAGAAGGTATAGCAGGTGTTGATATCAAAATGATTGAGCATTTTGATGAGTTTGTTGAACTTGCCAAAAAATATAATTTGAAATTTATCGTAGGTCTGCTTACAGGCTTTATGAGTGACCGTCGTTTAGTTCCTCCTGCATTAAATGAACGAAATATTTTTACAGATTCTTTTGCACAGAAATGGACGATAAAGTACGTCAGATATTTTGTTGAAAGATATAAGGATTGCGATGTAATTTCTGCATGGGATTTAGGTAATGAGATATGCTGGCTTGATGATGCCGGTAATACTGACGCTTCGTACGTATGGTCATCACTTATTACTAATACCATAAAAAGCATTGACCATATCCGACCCGTTGCAACGGGTCTTGATTGGTCATATACTGAAAAAAATAATTGGAACACTATGGATATGGGCGAAGTTATGGACATTATGACTTCTCATCCTTACGCTTGTTTCTCTTATGCAAGCAATGAACCAATAAATGCCATGAAAACAATACGTTTTGTAACGGGCTCGACTGTTGCGTTAGGTGATATGGCAAAAAAACCATGTCTTTTAGAAGAGGTTGGATCTATCGGATATTCTGTTCTTAATGAGCGTTCTGAAGCCGATTTCTTGCGCGGAATTTTGTTTGATTCGTGGGCAAATAACTGCTACGGAATGCAATGGTGGTGCGCATTTGACCAGGGCGAAATGGGGCATAATCCTTACAGATGGAACGGTCGTGGTAGTGATTATGGATTTTTTGATAAAAATTTCAGAGCAAAACCCATTGCTTTTGAAGCCAAGAAATTCTATGATTTATTGAGAAAATTACCGTTTAGAAGCCTTCCTGAAAGGATAAAGGATGCCGTTTGCATAATTCACAAGAAAAATAATTTTGATGAAAGAAGTTTTGTTGCCTTTGTTGATACTTTAGGTAAGCAGGCAGGTTTAGATATTAAGTTTGCTTATGCTGATCAGAAACTTGATGACGCGCCTCTTTATATTCTTCCGTGCGTTATGTCTGCACAATATCTTAATAAAGACAGATTTCTTGAGTTGCTTGACAAAGTTAAAAACGGCGCAGATTTATTTATCTCAATGGACAACTGTTATCTTCGTTGGTTCCCTGAAGTTACGGGACTTGACGTATATCAGCGTAAAGGATTTTGCGGAAATAATAACATTGAACTTTTTGGTGAAAAAGTTAGTTCGTATGCTAAATACGAGTATATCTGTGACAATGTTGATGGGGAAGTGATTGCAGAAAATGAAAACGGAAATCCCGTTTTTGTATGCCATAAGTTAGGAAAAGGCAGAGTATATTCATTCCTTGCGCCTTTTGAAACTTCTGCAATGAGACAGCCTGAAATTTTATCTACAAATGCATATTACGTATATAAAGTTTTAAAAGACAGAATGACAACATCAAAAGTAAGTCAATGTTTACATTCTCAAGTAGGTCTGACAGAGCATATTTTAAGTGAAAACGAAAGAGTGCTTGTTTTAATCAACTATTCGCCCCAAAAGGTTGAAACGGATATCATTCTTGAAAACGGATGGAATGTTTCTGAAGTTTTATACGGTAAATATGATGAAAAAGCATTTTTTGAAAATAACGATGCTATAATTTTAAAAATCAAAAAGTAATTTGTAAAGGTCGCGAAAATGCGACCTTTAACTTTTGTTTAGAGAAATATAAAACAAAACATAATATATAAGGGTATTTCGGTTGACATAAACGTCGTATTGTTATACAATTTTAATTTGGAAAAATAAGTTTAAAGTGAGGATTTTTTGTGAGCATACAACAAGAAGTTAAACGCAGAAGAACTTTTGCTATTATATCTCACCCTGATGCAGGTAAAACAACGTTAACCGAAAAAC
Source organism: Clostridia bacterium (assembly GCA_045648525.1). Taxonomy (GTDB): domain Bacteria; phylum Bacillota; class Clostridia; order Christensenellales; family QALW01; genus UMGS1322. The sequence continues at coordinate 1,509 of JAZROC010000152.1, read as the reverse complement.
TTTTGCTTTACGGAGGAGCTATTCACGAAGCAGGTTCGGTTAAGGCGAGAAAAACAGAAAGACACGCAGTTTCCGACTGGATGGAAATTGAAAAACAACGTGGTATTTCCGTTACAAGTTCCGTAATGCTTTTTGACTATAACGGTTATCGTATAAATATTCTTGATACCCCCGGACACCAGGACTTCTCTGAAGATACCTATCGTACTCTTGTTGCGGCAGATAGTGCAGTAATGCTTATTGACGCTGCAAAGGGTGTGGAACTTCAGACTATAAAGTTATTCCAGGTTTGCCGTAAAAGAAACATTCCTATATTCACCTTTGTTAATAAGCTTGACCGTGCAGGTAAAAATCCTTTTGATTTAATGGATGAGCTTGAAACGGTACTTGGCATCCGTGCTTGTCCTATGAACTGGCCAATCGGTACTGACGGTGATTTTAAAGGTGTTTATCATCGCGAAAGCGGTCAGGTTGAGTTATTCTCGGGCGGAAATCACGGTATGAATAAGGTTGAATCTGTAACGGGTGATTGTAATGACCCTCAGTTTGCTGAACTTTTAGGCGAATATCATCATCGGAAACTTATTGATGAAATTGAATTGCTTGATGTTGCAGGTGATGAGTTTGATTTAGACAGAGTTCTTTCAGGAAATCTTACACCGATGTTCTTTGGTAGTGCAATGAATAACTTTGGTGTGCAACCGTTCCTTGAAAAGTTTCTTGAAATTACTACACCGCCTACTCCAAGAGAAGCTGATACGGGTATAGTTGATCCTGAAGCAGAGGCTTTTTCGGGTTTTATATTTAAAATTCAGGCAAATATGAATCCTGCCCATAGAGACAGAGTTGCTTTTATGCGTATATGTTCAGGTAAGTTTGAAAAAGGTATGACAGTTAATCTTGCAAGAACGGGTAAAGATTTAAAACTTGCACAGCCACAACAATTCCTCGCACAAGAAAGGGAAACTGTTGAAGAAGCATATGCAGGTGATATTATCGGTTTGTTTGACCCCGGAGTGTTTGCTTTAGGTGACACAGTTTATACAGGTAAAAAAATTCAATTTGCCGGCATTCCGGTGTTTGCACCTGAACACTTTGCACGAATTAAACCTATTGATACAATGAAACGCAAACAGTTTTTAAAAGGTATAACACAGCTTGCACAAGAAGGTGCTATTCAGGTATTTAAAGATAATTCCTATGCGGCTGAAGAGATAATTGTTGGCGTTGTAGGTGTTTTGCAGTTTGAGGTTCTTGAACACAGACTTCGCACTGAATATAACGTTGAAATAAAATCAAATCAGCTTGCTTTCAGGTTCATTCGCTGGTTACCGGAAGATTGTGATATAGAAAAATTAAAACTTTCAAGCTCAACAAAAATTGCGTCTGATTTAAAAGACCGTCCTGTTGTTTTGTTTGAAAATGACTGGTCGATGCGTTGGGCTGAGGAGAATAATAAGGGACTCGTTCTTTCTGATATATCCGAGAGATAAAGTCTTTGACAATTAG
>JAZROC010000151.1:0-2212 GCA_045648525.1 Clostridia bacterium | reverse complement strand
ATAAGGAAGATAAAAAATCTCGGCTATTAACCGAGTTTTTTTATTTTGAGATATCTTAGTGTTTCGTCAATTCCTTCATCCTGCTTTCCGTCAGGAATTTCACGTTCAATAATCAAAGGTCCCTGATAATTTCTTTCTTTAAGCATTTTAAATACTTTTTCAAAATCAACAAAGCCTTCGCCAAAGGGCACTTCCTTGCCGATATTATATGGGTCGGTAGGGGGAAGCGCATCTTTAATATGAATACTTTTAATATACGGGAAAAGCGTATAAATGGCATCAACGGGATTGCCGTAGCCGTATAAAATTACGTTTGCGGTATCAAGGTTTGCAAAAAGGTTATCAGTACCGATTTCCTTAATAAGCCTTAATAACGTTATAGGACTCTCTCCACCGGTTTCAAAAAGAAGATTTAAGCCGTTGCTTTTTACAAATTCCGCAAAACTTTTAAACACTTCAAGAGTATACAGATAATCTTCCGAATATGGATTATTTGCAATAAAACCACCGTGAATAAGAATATTTTCCGTTTTTATCCATTTGCAGAATTCAACGGCATTTTTGAGATATTCAATGCGCTCTGAACCGTATTTTTTGCTGTTTATGCCTGCATCAAGAAAGTCTGAAGAAATATTCCATTTGGTGAAATTATCTCTGAAACCTGCAAATAAAGCTTCAATTTTTATTTCGCTTTTTTCTGATGCTTCTAAAATAATTTTTGCCGCATCCTCTGTATATTTTTCAGGCTTGTAAACTAAATGACAACAGTCAAAACCTCTTGCTTTTAAACGGAAAAACTCTTTTTCGCAAGTTTCTAAATCAGTTATTCTTAAAAAAGTACCGTATCTCATTTCTTTACCTTTACAGTTTTACCAATGTTGTTTTTTGCTTCAATTAAAGCATCACGGATAGCAATACATTCAAGAGTATTTTCAACCTTAACCGGAGTAACTCCCGTATCAAAGAAATCAAGAACTGCCTTTACAAATAATTTCCAAAAATCTTCTTTAATGGGGATATATTTGCATTTACCGTCAATTTCAAGAAAAGCGGTAAATGGGGCAGAGTTTCCTTCAAACTCATTGATATAAGCTTTTCTTCCGTCATCATAAGTAACTTCAAACTTGTAGGCGGGAGCTCCGTTGTGGCAAATAACTTCCGTTGCACCGTTTTTCATAAAGGTATTTGTAAGCTCAATTAAATGAATACAATAAATTTCAAACTGATATCCGCTTGAAATGGTTAAACCGTTAACAACCGATTTTTCGCTATAAAGATATTCGCTTATTGAACTTTCAAAGCGTGTAGCCGATGTTGACCAGAAAGAAGCATTTTTGTCTATTTCCGAAATGCGCTTTGCAGTTTCAAAATCAGGCGCAAAGGTTTTATCAACGTAAACGGGTTTTCCGCTTTTTAAGGAAAGCTCACACAATTCCTCGTGAAGTTCGGGATTGTTGGGCGCAAGCACCATAATAACGTCAACGTTGTCAACAACCTCTTTGATTGTTGAACGTTTTGTTGCACCCGTGCGCGCACACCATTCGTCCGTCGTTTCCTTTGTTGATGGGCTTACGTCGTTAACTGCATAAATATCGGTAATAACGTATTCTTCGCGGTTTTCTTCTTCAGCGATTTCGTGAAAAAGTTTAAAATATGTGTTAGCGTGATAGTTGCTTATATAACTGTCGATAATACCAACTTTTTTCATTTTTTACCTCACTTGATTTCAACGGTTGAGTTGTTTCTATGCGATTCAAATGCTGCCATCATAACCTTCATGGCGCGACGGATTTCCTCGTGCTTTACAATTTGAGTAGCCTTGCCGTCAAGCACCTGAATAACGTTTTCATAAAATTCTTCCCAACGTGGTGCAACTTCAGGTAAAGGAAGTTCTGTAATTTCCTGCTTAGGACGGGGCCACATAGTCTTTGAAAGACCGTTAGGCGTATAAACGCAACCTTGCTCCCAGTCAACTTCCTTAATGTTTGCCTTAACAATCTGTCCTTCCGTGCCGAACCATTTATAGATAGTTGCAGTACCGGCGTCACCGGATAAGTGAGAACGGGGCTCGTTAATGTAGCACCAAAGGTCTGCAATAATCTGTGCGCGGACACCGTTTTCAAAAGTGATGTTTACACGGCAAACGTCGTCAACAGCAGGGAAGCGCACGCTCTGAAGCTGTGCGTAAACGTACTTGGGCTCGCTGTTGATA
>JAZROC010000150.1:0-1125 GCA_045648525.1 Clostridia bacterium | reverse complement strand
GCTTATAAAACATCTGCCGGAAAAAGCCATACACATTGCACCGTGAACGAAAGCCTCAATTTCAAGGTCTTCGGGAATAACCTTTGAAAAGGTTTTAATTTCTTCTAACGTCATTTCGCGGGCAAGAACTATTCTTTTTACGCCCATTTTATGATAAACCCTTGCGGCAAAGGAATTTTGACAGTTTGCCTGTGTTGAAACGTGAATTTCAAGGTCGGGCACCGCTTCTCTTAAAACGCTGATAACACCTAAATCGGAAACGATTACCGCGTCAACGTTCAAGGATTTTAATTTTCTGCCGTATTCAACGATATCTTTAAATTCAGGTTCCTTGGCAAAGGAATTCACCGTAACGTAAAGCTTTTTATTTAATGAGTGAGCATAAATAACGGCTTCTTCAATATCTTCTAAAGTAAAGCCCGTTACCTTTGAACGAAGCTGCATAAAGGGACCGCCGATATATACTGCATCAGCACCAAACTTAAATGCCGTTTTTAAACATTCCATATCTCCTGCAGGTGCAAGAAGTTCAAGTTTTTTCATAAAATTCTCCTAAATAAGATTTTTAAAGTATAAGCCGTTGGTACGGGCAAAATCAGGCGTTTCACCGTTTTTATACATATTGTATATCTTGTTTACTTCCTTTGAAGTTTCAACGGTAAAGTACAAAATATGAAAATCTGCCTGAATATTTTTATCGCCTGCATAAAGAGGCAGGGAATTTAAAAGAGTAACGTACTGTTTATTATTGCACACAAGGGTGAAATTGACGTTTTTTCTGTCCGTCATAACGTTTATGCCGTTACAGTTTTTGCAGTTTCCTACGGGGCAAGCGCGCATTCGCATTAAAGGAAGATATCCGTAGCCTAAAATTCCAACGGGAATGGGGTTTGACATTTCTTCAATATTTCGCTTATTGGCTTCAAAGGAAAGCGTGCAAGCCGATGCGCCCATTTCCTTTAATTTAAACACGCTTTGGGAATTTAAAATATTAAGTCCCCAACCGCCGATTACCGTCAAATTATGTTTTTTTGCAATATTGACCGCGCCAATATTATCGCAGTATAAATATTTGATTTTCGGCATTTTTATTTTGCTTTCATCAAATATAATGGACGGAAGCTC
>JAZROC010000149.1:0-2236 GCA_045648525.1 Clostridia bacterium | reverse complement strand
ATACACCGTCGCTTTTTAAGGTACGCATATTAAATAAGCCTACGGTAAAATTTCCACGAAAAAATTTTAGTATTGTAACTTGTGACATTGAAGATATTTCAGGACGCGCGCAAGCTGTTTGGTTTAATCAGCCTTATATTGCAAAAAATATTGAGGCTGATTCTGACGTGTATTTATACGGTGCTGTTGAGATTAAGCAGGGCAAAAGGCGCATTATGAATCCTTCTGTTGAAGATGAGAGCGAACTTTCGATTGTTCCCGTATATAGATTACCTGCGTCGATAGGAATTAACCAAAAATCAATGCGCAATCTTATTCATCAGGCAATAGAGTATTGTATTCATAATGAAAAAGATGAGTTTTCGTCTGAATTCAGGGCAAAACATAAGCTTTGTACAAGGGAATATGCGGTGAAAAATATACATTTTCCTCAAAACGAGCAGGCATTGTTGGCATCAAGAAGACGTCTTTGTTTTGAAGAACTTGTAAATATTCAAATATATATCGAATTAAGAAAAAAACAGAACGAGATTGAAGCGGGAAAGGTTTTTGAAATTAACAAGAAAGATATCGAAGATTTTGTTTCAAAATTGTCTTTCAAATTAACAAGCAAGCAACAAAAATGTATTAAAGAAATATACAATGACGTTACCGGTGGAAAGGCAATGAACAGATTAGTTCAAGGGGACGTTGGTTGTGGCAAAACAATAGTAGCATTTATTGCTATGTATTTTGCAGTTTTAAATGGTGGTCAAGCTGCTCTTATGGCACCTACAGAAATACTTGCATATCAACATTATGAACAACTTTGTCAGTACTTTGGTAGCGAAAACGTTGCTTTTTTATCAGGAAGTCTATCTTCTAACGAGCATAAGAAAGAATTATTGCGCATTAAAAACGGTGATGCAAAATATATAGTTGGTACAAACGCGCTTATACAAAAAAGTGTTGAATATAATAATCTATTGATGATTATTACTGATGAGCAACACAGATTTGGTGTTGCACAGCGTGCTAAATTTTTTACAAAAGGCAATTCGCCACACACGCTTGTTATGTCGGCTACGCCTATACCACGTACGCTTTCGTTAATCGTATTTGGAGATTTGAAAATTTCAATAATTGATGAACTGCCGGCAGGCAGGCAAAAGATTTCCACCTCGTTGATTGTAAAAAAACGAGAAAAAGATATGCTTGAATATATAAAAAAAGAGTTGCAATCAGGCAGACAAGCATATTTTGTTTGTCCGTTAATTGAAGAAGATGAGGAAAGCACCTTAATGTCAGCTGAAGGGCTTTTTGAAGAATTATCGAGTGATATTTTTAAAGATATTCCTATAGCATTACTTCACGGTAAAATGACTGCTGAAGAAAAAAGTGAAGCAATGGAAATGTTTAAAAAAGGCGAAATTAAGGCACTTATATCGACAACTGTTATCGAGGTAGGTGTTAATGTTAAAAACGCTACTATTATGGTTATTTACGGTGCAGAAAGGTTTGGTTTAGCTCAATTACATCAGTTGCGTGGAAGAGTTGGCAGGGGAGAGTTAAAATCATATTGCTTTATGCTTACAGATACTTCTGCCCCTGATAGCCTTGAAAGACTGAAAATTATGACAAAAACTAATAATGGTTTTGAAATTGCCCAATATGATTATGACTTAAGAGGGCCTGGGGATTATCTTGGTAAGCGACAGAGTGGTGTTGCGGAAGCACGTTTTTCCTACGCTTTATCAAATACTTTGCTTTTAAAGGAAACTCAGGAAGTTGTCAAAAAAGAAATTTTACCTGATATAAATAATTTTAGTGATTTAGTTGAAAATATAAACTCAAGGTTCAACAAAGAATTATCAGATATAGCTTATAACTAAAATTTACCAAAAATAAATTGTATAACATCTCTCTATTTGTTAAAAATAAAAACAGAACTTCAAAGGGAGGTGAATTTATAATGGCTAAGTCAAATAAAGCAAATAAAGCTGCTCTTGAAAACATGAAGTACGAAGTTGCTAACAGCCTCGGCGTTAACATGAAGAAGGGCTACAACGGCGACCTTTCATCAAAGGACAACGGTCGTGTTGGTGGCGAGATGGTTCGCAGAATGGTTGAACAGTACGAACAGAACAATAAGTAATTTATTTCAACTTATGTAAAGCAGATTTTATTCTGCTTTGCATACATAAAAAAATAACCCGCTTACATTTTGTAAGCGGTATTTTTTTTTATTTCTTTTCCA
>JAZROC010000148.1:0-4406 GCA_045648525.1 Clostridia bacterium | reverse complement strand
GTACTGTCTATAAAATAATCTGCAAAAATTTTGTATTCTTCCTGCTTGGTTCTGACGGTTATCTCTTTTACACGGTTTCCCTGCGTTGTGCAGGAAATATACTCTGTTTCAAACATTAACTGCAAGTATTCGTCATATTCTTTCAACAGTTCCAGCATAACCTTGTTCATTGCTTCGGGCTCAAATTGAAATCTACGCCACTCTTTGCTCAATCCGCCGGTTAAGGAAATACAACGTTTTAAAGTTTGGTCATAGGAAGCATCGGAATCAACTACCGAAAGACCCCAAGGATATTTTGTAAAATCATTTTCCGGTTCGCTATTCGGGTGCAACAGCAAGGAATTATCTGCACTTTTACACACGGCACAGGCATTTGGGATATCAGAGAGTTTTTGTTGTATAATTTGGTGTAACTCTCCCTGTGCTACCCCAGGTTCCCAACAGTTCACACCGCCAAAAACACTTGTTCCGCCCGGTCCTGAATTTTTTTCTACTAAAATGGTTTTAATATTGTTTTTTGCCAAGGTATATGCGGCGGCAAATCCACCTGCGCCACCGCCTACCACAACTGCCTGCGTATGTATTTGCTTCATTTTGCATCCCGCCTTGATTACTTGATGGGTATTCTGATTTCCCATTCAAATCCATCTTCATTCATCTGAAAGGGATAAACTTCAACTGTGGGAACGGTATCGTTTCTTTTAAGGTTTGCCGATGGTAACCAAATATATAAAATCTTGCTATAGGTTTGGTTTACTATATCGTCATCTACCGTGTTCATTTTAAAGCAAGCCCATTTGTTTTTGGGAACCTTTACTCCGTCCTCAGCTTTTTCACCGATACAGCATAGCACGTCATCACCTTGATTATGATATGTTACGTATATTTTATCATTTTTAAGTTTTTTGTCTGTTCCGCTTTCATAAAATGCGTTCCACACGTTTTCGCAACAGCAACTATCCGTTATGCTTGAAATACCCTCGTAGCCTTTAACGAAGAAATCGTCTGTTTCTATAATGCTGAAAGGAATATCTTCTCTGCCGCTGACACTCAGTTCAAATTTCGGTCGGGTAAACAATTTAATCTCACATTTTTCCTTCATACAAACCGTGGGAGAGATTCCGTGTTGTTCACAAAATGCTCTTGTAAATGCCGATTGATTTGCGTAACCGTACTTTTCGCTGATTTTAAGCATATCGGGTTTGTTGGCAGTCATTATTTCAAGCGCCGCTAACGAAAGCCTGCGTTTCCTTATATATTCAGATATGGGACATCCGATAACGAAAGAAAAAATACGCCTGAATTCATAAACGGATAAATTCATTTTTTTCGCCATTAAAGTACAATCTAAGTTTCCTGTAATGTTTGATTCAATATAATCAATTACCTCGTCTATTTTTTGAATACCGTTATACATTGCTTCACCCTCTCATTATGAATATATTATAACACGATAGATATAAAAAAGTTTTATCTTTTTTTGCAGTATAGTGATAAAGCAAGGTGATTTTCACCTCGCTTTTGCGCTTAATTATCCAGAATTTTGACGGGATTTTTCGTTAAAATCATTTGCCAGTCGCTTTCTTTACCGCCAAGGGCAATGAATTTTTCATAAACTTCAGTAAAAATATGACTGTAGGTTCTTAAATGCTCGTCAGCGCTTAAATGTAAGCCGTTACGGTCTGTAGGGCAGAAGTCGTTGTGGATACAGTAATCGTTTGAAATTAAAATTTTATCGGCATATCCCTTTTTGCAAAGAGTGATAAGGGAATCTGCAATAATTTCCATATTGTAACCGCAACAAAAGCATTGGTCCATACAAATATGTGCGCCACGCATGAGAATTTTTTCAAGATACTCTTTATCAGGACGGAGCGCGGTATGACCGATAATTACCTTATTAACGTCTGCACCGTTTTCAAGCAAAAGATCTAACTGTCTGTGGGCAATATCACCGTGATGCTCGCAATGGACGTAAAGAGGAAGTCCCGTTTCTTTTTGCACTATTGCCATTGTAGCAAGTTTTTTGGAATTATCTTCCGTAAGACCGGAAACGTTCGTTGCGCACTTTAAAATTCCCGGTTTAATATCTGTGCCGTAAATTCCGTTTTTGCACTCGTTAATAAACCAATAAGCAAGGTCAGAAGGAGTGTTATTATAAAATTCAGGACTTGGAAAACAGTAAAAACCTGTTGAAGCAACAATCTTAACACCCGAAAGCTCTGAAATCTCTTTTAAAAGTTCAGCATCTCTTTTCAGGTCAATGGGAGTGCCGTCCACAAATAAGCCAACGTTAAGTTTTTCCTTTAAAAGCTTAAGCGTTTCAACGGATAGTTTTTTTAATTTGTCCTTGTCAAGCCAACCGTCCCTAAAAGCAATATTGAAAGACGGTGAAGCGCAGGAAATGTGTTCATGGGCTAAAATGTTACAAAAATCAATTTCGCTTAACGCGCCAGTTACTGTCTGTATCATAGATTTCTCCTTTTAAATCATATTCTCAAAAAACACGCTTTCATAACCGCTTTTTATGAGAAAGTCAAAAGCGGAAGCGATTTTATCTTCAAAATCAGGCTGATAATTTTTATAATCAGCATAAAAATATTGTTCGTGAATCATTATTTTTATGAAATCACGGGATTTTAATTTTTCAAGTTGCGTTAAAATTTCGTCTTTTTTATAACTGTTAAGAATGATATCAATTTTTGAAAAGCTGATATCCTTTTCCTTTACAATTTCGCCTTTATAAATTCCGTCACAATCAAGATTATAGGAAATACGGGGATTTTTCTCGTTATCCCAAAGCCCTAATAATCCCTTTACACCGTTGTTTTTAATGGCGTCCAACCCTTCGGGAGTCGTTCTGCAACAATGTATGGTAGTGGTCTTTGCTAAATTTTCTTTTGATGCAAATCTTAAAATTTCACCGTTGACTCTTTTTAAATGCTCAAAAACTTCTTCATAAGACGAAGCCATATATATGTTGGATTTTTCATTATCAGAATGAAAAGAAAATTTCAGCCAATGGGCATTTTCCTTAAATTCGTCAGCATATTTTTCACTAAAAAGCGAAAGATTAAAATCATCCAGACGGTAAAAAACGTTCAACTGAATTTTCAGGTTGAATTTTTCGTGCAAACGTTTATACATTTTAAGATAAGGGTGCTCAAAAATGCTTGAAAAATTGTTTTCCGTTATTTCCTTAAAAAAACGAATGTTATCGTCAACTGTAAAACAAAAAGTTTTCATAAATTCTCCGGTTTATAATTATCAATAATATCTAAAATACCGTCGTTATAAATATTGCCGTTTAACAGACTTCCGTCAGGAGAAACTGAAAGGGTGCAAATGTTTTCAGGGTCCTCAACGTACGGATTTTTAATTTCTGTCTTAAAATATTCCTTTAAATATTTTAAAGCATTGCCTTCAGGAAAAATTACGTTGCCCTCGTTTTGTTCAATACCTAATAATTCAAATTCTTCTAATATTGCTTTCGTTTTAATATTGTATGGGTTAAGGTCATCTTTATGTTCAAGCCACGCAGGCTGTGTGCGTATTTTCAAGCCGTTTTCTTTTGATTTTTTTGCAAATTCCGTTATTCTTTTTAAAGGAATGCTTTCCTGATGAAAGGCATCAACTGAAAGCAGAATATCGTTAACACTGCAAACTTTTAAATTTTTAACCGTTTCGTCAATATCTCCCTTAAAAAATCCGTTGGTAATTAACTGTCGGTGTGGAATATTCATTTCAGTAGCGGTATATAAAATTTCATAAACGGCTTCGGGGTAAATTAAAGGCTCGCCGCCAAAGACCATAACCGTTTCAATATTGAAGTTTTTACACAAATCAATAACTACTTTTCTTGCGATTTTCGGGTCAATGCGCACACCGCTTTCCTTGTGGTCGCCTTGGGAACAATGCTTGCACTTGCCTGTGCAGGCATAAGTTACCACAAATTCAATTTTTTTCAGGTTTTTAAAGTAATTGCTCATAAATTTCAATTTTTACTTTTAAATTTTCATTGCCCGAAGCATAGAAAATTTTATAATTTCCGTTGCGGTTTGAAGCAAGCTTATTGTTATCAACTATTTTGCCGTTGGTTGTATATTTACAGGTATATCCTTCGTAATTTACTGAAAGCGAGTTTTCGTCAAAGGAAATATCAGTATGCTTTTCACCGTCGAAATAAAAGGCAGGAAGCATAAAACACAAGTTTTTATCGCCTGAAACGGATATATCAACACCGTTTTCAGAAACGCTGTAACTGCTTAAAATTTTCTTTTGGTCTAAATCTACCGAAAGGGTAAACTCGCTACTGTTTTCCTTTTCAGTTGAATTTTCAAAAGTAAAAACTGAACTTGTTGCAAAAAGGGGAGAAGAATCCTTTAAAATACCAACTGTAAGGCTTG
>JAZROC010000147.1:0-8923 GCA_045648525.1 Clostridia bacterium | reverse complement strand
CTTTAGGTATGACGCCTATTCCAAAATTGAATTTTGCAACAATCCACAACTGCTGGTTGGGTGAATACGGTTTAATGACCTCAACACCCACTTATTATAAAGTGGTTAAGGATTTAATTGATGAGGCTATTGAACTTTTCGACAATCCGCCCTATCTTCATTTAGGACTTGACGAAGAAGTTCACGACCCCCACCTTTCCTTTAACGTTCTGCAGATGCAAAAACCCTACGGAATTTCAATCTGCCGTGCCAACACAATTTTCTGGGAGGACGTTAATTTTATGGCAAAATGTTGCCTTGATAAAGGTGTTCGTCCGTGGATGTGGGGTTGCTGTGCGTGGATTCTGCCTGAAGAATCAGTTAAAAACATTCCCAAGGATATGCTCGTTTCAAACTGGTACTATAACCGCTGGGCAAACCCTCCGCTTATGACCGACTACAACCGCGCGGCAATGGAAGCCTATTACGTTTACGCGCGCGCAGGCTTTGATCAGGTTCCAACAGGCTCGACCGTTTCAAACACAAAGAACCTTGATGAAACCATTGCTCATTTAAAAGACCAGCCGAATATCAAAGGCTTTATGACTGCACCGTGGTACAGAACTCGCGAAATTGACGTTTTGAAGCACAAAGCAGAAGCGAAGATATTTAACGTAGCAAAAAACAAATATTATCCTGACGAAAAATAATTGGAGGAATTTATTATGAAAATGTGGGCATATAACATAAATTTAGGTTACAATATGTGGTTCGATAAATATTCGCTTTTGAATTTTAACGAATATGACAAAATCGAAAGAGATTTCCTTTATTTTGAAAGAGAAGTTTGGGACAGAATTATTGAATTTTTACCAAAGCAGGGCATAAACACAGTTGTTATCGACCTTGCCGAAGGCATTAAGTATGATTCCTGCCCCGAATTAGCCGTTGAAGGCTCATTAGAAAAGGCAGAATTTAAGGAAATGCTTAATAAAATTCGTGAACTTGGTATGACTCCCATTCCTAAACTTGATTTTTCAGCCGCACACGATATCTGGCTTAAATATTATTCAAGAATGTTAACAACCACCCCCTACCGCCAGCTTGTAAAAAATCTTATTGACGAAGTTTGCGAACTTTTTGATAAGCCACAGTATTTCCATATCGGTATGGGCGACGAATCAAATGATTATCAGAAGCATTACGGTTTTATCGTAACACGCGGCAGAATCAATTTCTGGGAAGACGTTAACATTATGCTTGACGCTTGCCGCAAAAACGGTGCCCGCCCCATTATGAGTGCCGAATATTTCCTCCGCGAGCCTTACCTTTTCAAAAACAACATTGCTTCTGACGTTATCCTTAACGTTTACTACGCAGGCGACATTCTGCCCGAAATGAACGAGTACGGCAGGGACGGAAGAAGTCAGGCTCAAAAACAGCTTGAGGAAATTCAAAGAACCTTTAAAAATGACATTTTATATAACAGTTGCGGTCTTACCGCCTTTAACCTTGACCGCATAACAGGCTTTGGTAAAGCCCACCCCGAAAACTTCTTCGGTGTTATGTCATCCCCCGAAGAGCCCTGCGTTGACCGCGTTGACTTCGTGCATATGAACGATGCCTACCGTTTAGGCCTTGCAAAGAGAACACACTTTCCCGAAGAATAATAAAAGCACCCCTACGGCAAAAACAAAAGGACGGATTTTTTCCGTCCTTTTATTATGCAAATCTACTTATAAAAAAAACGCAAAATGAGCCCCCCCGTAAGTTATCTTGTCATCTTTTTATAGATGTCAACAATGATTAACGTTTAACTCTTATTAACACGCAAACATTGATATTTGCTTGACATTTGCAATTTTTTGGTATATTATAATTATGTTAAATGTAGCTAGCAAAGCTTATTTCGCCGCAAGGCACTTGACTTCTAATCAAATTTTAGTTTTGCGATTCACATTTAATTTTTTGTAGCTAGTGGTGTTTACTTCTTTTATTTGGATAAAAAACAACATCACAATTCACAAACGCAACCAGATAGCCAGGCTTACTTCCTTTTTTGGAGTTCAAATAAGTCTGGCAATTCTGTTTGTATAACAAGGAGGATATTATGTTAAATCAATTTTTTCATAAATTTTTGTTTACAAAAGGAGTTTTAGTAAATTCAGAAGCAAGTGAAAATGCTTTTTCTGCTCTTTTTGCATTAGCAAACAAGTTCAACATTAGCATTACAAGCGGGCAGCAGTATGCGCACGAGAAAATGATTCCCTTTGTTGCATATATGCTTGGAGAACACATTCCGGACCCCTTTTATCGCAATTTCCCTAATTCTGTTCGAGAGCTTTCTCCCGATCTTCTATTGTTTGATCAGCTCGTTCATTATTTCATTACTTATGGATTGGGCAATTTTTCTAAAGCAGGTTCTTCTCTTTTTGAAAAAGAATTTGATAGACTTGCTTTTAAAGAAAATGTAGAAATTAAAAAGTTTATAATCTTGACTGAAACGGAAGCACAAGAACAATTACAGGGTTATGTTGTCGATATGCTTAAAGGAACTCGTCCTCTCAGCGATGTTCAATATACCCTTGTTAAGACTTTTGTTGAGGAATACAATTATGAAATCCAAAGTTGTGCTTGTAAGGATACCGCCATTCAACTTTTGATTGACACCAAAGATGCCAAATACGCAAAATTCCTTTCACTTTCCGATGTTATTAAGTTAGTTGATATTTTAAACTATAACGTTTATAGCAACAAGAATATTAAAAAACTAAATTTAAGCAATCAGGATCGCAAATTTATTACAAAAATCATCAACGTAATCTTTGCAAAAGGAAATCGTAACGTAAAAGAATGTTTTGAAAAGAAAGCAATATGGTGTGGCTTATTACATCATATTCATTATCAGCCCAAAACTCCCGAATCCGAAAAATTCGTTACTCTTATGCGCGGAAAAGAGAACCATTCCGTGTATTCTCAGTTTGAGCGTGCAATTATGCTTCAGGATATCGCTTCCGCTGTTACATCTCTTCGTGAAGGAAAGGGCTCCGGTGCACTTCTCAGACAGCTCAATTATATATTAAGCAGATGTAAAGATGAGAATGACGTTGCTTTCGTAATGAATTCTATTGAAACCAAGAATGTAATTATTCTTATTCAGCTCATTATGCAGTATGCAAATTATAAGGCAAATACCGGTCGAACATTCAAATTCACCCGCTATAATAAACTCAGAGTGCATAAAGAGAGTGCTGAAGAACAAGCAAAGAGAAAATCCATGCTTCTTCCCAAAACTATTGACGAACTCTCAATAGTAATGTTTCAAAAACTCAAAAACCTGCTCTCCGGCAAACTTGGCAGAGTCTTTGTTTCTCCTGATATGTACAACATCGCTCTTCCTATTCAAGAAAATACCTCAAATGGTGGTTATGGCGTTTTACCAAAGGGATCGAGAATCCATATAGAGGAAGGTAAAAAGATTCGCGCATTCACATATTGGGAAAAAGTCAATGATATTGACTTGAGCGTTATCGGAATCGGTGAAGATGGAAAGCAACATGAGTTTTCGTGGAGAACAATGCATAATCAACAGTCGCTTGAACTCACTTTCTCCGGCGATCAGACTTCCGGTTACTACGGAGGATCTGAATATTTTGACGTTGATGTTGCTCTGTTCAAAAAGGATCATCCGGAAATAAAATATTTAGTATTCTGCAACAACGTATTTTCATCATTCACCTTTGATAAATGCATTTGCAGGGCCGGTTATATGCTTCGCGATGTGGATGATTCCGGAGAAGTTTTTGAGCCCAAGACCGTAAAATCTTCCTTTACAATTAACTGTGACAGCAGATTTGCATACTTATTTGGAATTGATCTTGAAACGAATGATTTTGTATGGTTAAATGTATCGCGCGATAGCAATTCTAACATTGCAGGTACTACCGCTATATCGTTCCTTGAGGAGTATTTCAAGACAACCTCTATTTTGAATGTTGGTATGCTTTTTGAAATACTTGCAACTGAAGTCGTAGACTCTCCTGAAAATGCAGATGTTATTGTAACAGATGACGAAATTAACGCGCGCGAGGATGCAGAAGTAATCAGGTCTTACAACTTTGAGAAGATCATAGCTTTAATTAACTAACGACAAATTTGTCCGTAATACTCATAAAAGCGTGAATTGGCTCATTGCTTATGATTCAATTCACGCTTTTTAACTATACAAGGAGACATTATAATGATAATCCAAGGAAAATACAATTCAGCCATAATATACACAGATATTATTGAGGAAAGTGCTATTGAACAGATTCAAGCAATGTGCGATTCCCCTATATTTGCTGGTGTAAAAATAAGAATGATGCCAGACGTTCACACCGGAAAAAGCTGTACAATAGGTACTACTATGGAAATAAAGGATACTATTATTCCAAACATGGTGGGTGTTGATATCGGCTGCGGCATGTATGTCGTTATGCTTTCCGAGAAAGAAGGAGATATCGACTGTCGCGCCATTGATAACTACATAAACAGCAATATCCCTGCCGGAATGAATCATAGAGAAATTCCGCACGCATATGCATCTTTAGCAAAATTAGAACTATTACGTTGTTATAATAATATAAACGAGGGATTAGCAAAAAAGAGCATTGGCACTTTAGGCGGTGGCAATCACTTCATTGAGATAGATAAAGATGATGCTTCCGGACTGTACTTGGTTATTCACTCCGGAAGTCGCCATTTAGGTCATGAAGTTGCCAATTATTACCAAGCAGAAGCCTACCGTCAAATGTCAGGAAATGCTCAGTACCAAATTGACAAGGTCATACGAACACTAAAAGAACAGGGGCGACACTCCGAGATTCAATCAACCATAATCGAGATGAAGAAACAAAAAGCAGATATTTTGCCTGATATGGCATACTTGAGCGAAAATTTGTTCGACGATTACATTCACGATATGAAAATCGTGCAGGAATATGCTGTTATTTCCAGGAAAGCAATAGCAGATGACATCATAAATGCTTTAGGACTCCACGCTATTGAAAGTTTTACAACCATTCACAATTATATTGATACTGAAAATATGATTCTTCGCAAGGGTGCTGTTTCCGCACAAAAGGGTGAAAAACTTTTAATTCCAATTAATATGCGAGATGGAGCACTTATCTGCATAGGAAAAGGAAACATTGAATGGAACTGCAGTGCTCCGCATGGCGCAGGAAGACTTCTCAGCCGAGGAAAAGCGCGAGCAACTCTTTCCGTAGAGGAATTTGAAGAACAAATGAAAGGCATCTATACAACTTCCGTCAATCGTAGTACATTGGATGAAAGTCCGATGGCATATAAATCCTTAAACGATATCGTAGACAACATAACACCATCAGTTGATATTCTTAAGACAATTAAGCCCATATATAATTTTAAGTCCAGCGAGGAAATCGACAGTTAAAATAAACATCCACGTGCTATGCACGTGGTTGTTCTTTTTATCTCTATCTGTAAAATTTCGTAGTGAAATCATATTGCACTCCCATAAATTCCCGTTTTTTATAAACACATACCTTTTATATTTTATAATTAAATAAAAAAATACTCTTCGCAGAAACAAAGAGTATTTTATACCACTAAATGCAAATAAAAAAATCCACAGTACAAGGCGCGACGTTCTAAAAGCGAGGGCGCTTACAAAAGCGTAAATGATTGAGAAAAAAATGGCTCAACACAGAAAATAAACCCCCGAAAAATTTTCGGGGGTTTATGATTGTAGTGAATTCTCGCGCTCTGTTAATTAACTTTAACAATAACCTTCATCTTCGCAGAAACTTCAGGGAACAACTTTAAGGTTACAGTATATTCGCCTTCGGTTTTCATTGTGGGAATGTCAATTTTCTTTTTGTCAATTTCAATGTTGTGCTGTTTTTTAATGGCTTCGGCAACGTCGGAAGAAGAAATTGAACCGAACATTCTGCCGTTACCGCCTTTGCCAACAACAGTTACGCTTAATTCGCTTAACTTTTTGGCATTTTCGATGGCTTCGGCCTTCTGCACTTCCCTGCGGTGTGCTTCTGCCTTATTCTGTACGTCAACAGCGTTTACGTTTGTGCTTGTTGCTTCCTTGGCAAGTTTTCTGGGGAAAAGGAAGTTTCTTGCGTAACCGTCGTTAACTTCAACTATCTGATTTTTCTTACCTGAACCTTTAACGTCCTGCAAAAGTATAACTTTCATAAAAACACCTCGTTATTTTGAAATAAAAAGCACGCCTAACGTACCTGCACCGCAGTGTGATGAAACAACACAACCTGCGCGGGTAATGTAAATTTTCTTAAACTTATTTAAGCCTGAAACGTATTGATAAACATCGTCAATAATTTCCTGACTTGTGCCTGAATGGGTAATGAAAACAACCTCTTCATCAGCATTTAAAATTTCGTCAAGACCCTTTGCGTACTTCATTGTAGCCGAATGAATATCGCCGCGAACTTTTTTATCAACCTTAATAAAACCGTCAACAACTGCTAAAGTGGGGCGAAGTTTAAGGGCGGTTGCACCGAATGCGGCAAGAGCCGAGCATCTGCCGCCTTTATGTAAGAAATTAACGTCCTCAACAACAAATCCTGCGCGAACTTTGGGGATAATTTCGTTTATTTTAGCAATAATTTCATCATAGGTTGCCCCTGCCTTTATCATCTGTGCGGCAGTTACAATCTGAAGGCCGATACCTGTTGAAAGGTTGCGGCTGTCAATAACGGTAATCTTTGAATTTTCAAAGGTCGAAGCAACGTTTGTAAAGGTTGAATAGGTAGACGACATTTCGCTTGAAATAGTAAATGCGATAATATCGTATTCGTCAGCGAACTGACCTAAAAACTTTTCAACTGCATCAGGCGCAGGTGCGCTTGTTGTTGGTGTTTTGCCGTTTTTATCTGCCCATGCATAAATTTCATCAGGCTGAATATCAACGCAATCCATTCTTGATTCGTCACCTAAATTAACCTGCAAAGGCAAAATTGAAATGTTAAATTCTTCAATAATTTCTTTGGAAAGGTCGCAAGTGGAATCAGAAACTATTTTAATTGGTTTCATACTAATCACTCCTAAAAAATATAAACTAATAAGTACGTTATAAGTATATCATACAAAGTCCAAAATTAAAAGAGAAATTTTTTTATTTTCAAAATTCTCCCTATTTTTTCACTTTTTTCACATCTGAACCGACGATTTTTTCAAAGTGACTATGCTAAAATAAAAGCAGGGTGAAGAAAATGACAGTATATATTGAACTTGTATTTTTTGAAAATTTCGCAATCGACTATTTTTTACTTTTATCAGGCGGAAAAATTACCTATACGGAAGCAAAACACCCCGTTATCGCATCAATTTTCGGTGCAATTTACGCAGTCATTATGCCCGTTTTTTATAACACCAACTTTCTGCAGACGTTTTTTATTCTGTCATTGATGTGCCTGATTTGCTTTAAAATTACCGATATAAAAAAATTTTTATACGTTGTAACGGCAGTTTCCGTCTGTGCAGGCGCACTGTTTGGCATAACAAATTTATTTTTTTCATATTTTCAGGCAGGAATTTTCTATACCGACGACGTATTATTTATAGTGTCCCTTGCCTCAACGCTTTTCTCCGTTGGCACATACCGTATGCTTATCCCCTTTATGCGCAGAAAAAATATCGAGGACAACGTGGCAACGGTATTTTGGGGAGATAAAACTTTTTCGGCATTTATCGACAGCGGAAACTCCCTTTATTATAAGGATATTCCCGTAGTGCTGATAAATAAAAAGCTCATTACAAAAATGCCGGAAAAACCACTTATTATCCCCTATTCCACCATTGATAACAAGGGCGCGCTGATAGGTTTTCAGGCGGAAAATTTTTCCGTGCTGTACAAAAACAAAAGTTTTAAGCCCAGATGCGTTATTGCAATGTGCGACAACGATTTCCACAAAAAATTTGATGCTCTTTTGCATCCTGACGTCATTAAGGAGTGTATCTGAATGATTGAAAAATTACTTACAAAAATCAGGAATCTTTTTCTGAAAGACTACATATATTATGTTGGTGGCTCCCAGACTCTTCCCCCGCCCCTTGAAGCCGAGGAAGAAGATAAAGCCATTGAAGGACTTCGCAACGGTGAGGACAAAGCGCGCAGTCTTTTAATCGAGCACAACCTGCGCCTTGTGGTGTACATTGCAAAAAGATTTGAAAACACAGGCATTTCCGTGGAAGATTTAACAAGTATAGGCACAATCGGGTTAATAAAAGCGGTAAACACATACAATACCGATAAGCAAATCCGCCTTGCTACCTACGCTTCCCGTTGCATTGAAAACGAAATTTTAATGTATTTAAGGCGCACCACGAAAATTAAAAGCGAGGTTTCCTTTGAAGAGCCGTTAAAAGTCGATTGGGACGGCAACGCATTATTGCTTTCGGATATTTTAGGCACCGAAGCCGACATAGTATATCGCGATATGGATGAAAAGGACGATATTTCCGTTTTAAGAAAGTTAATTGACAACCTTAACCCCCGCGAAAGAGAGATTATCAAGCTTCGCTACGGTGTTGATTCCCAAAAAGAACTCACTCAAAAAGAGGTTGCAGAAAAGTTAAACATATCCCAATCCTACATTTCCCGCCTTGAAAAAAAGATAATAAAAAAATTACAAAAAGAAATGTCAAAAGTTACGTAAAAAACAGTTGACAAAAATAATTACTTATAATATAATAACTACGCTTTGAAAGAAGCATTGGCTAAATAAGTGGGAGCATAGCTCAGCTGGGAGAGCATCTGCCTTACAAGCAGAGGGTCATAGGTTCGAGCCCTATTGTTCCCACCACTATTGGCCCGGTAGCTCAGCTGGTTAGAGCGCTAGCCTGTCACGCTAGAGGTCGTGGGTTCGAGCCCCATCCGGGTCGCCAG
>JAZROC010000146.1:0-6890 GCA_045648525.1 Clostridia bacterium | reverse complement strand
TCCGACTTCATGTTCATTCCAAGCATACGAACATATAAGATTTGCTTCCGTTTTTGACGGATTTTTCTGCACAAGATTATAGGTCGTTGCAATATGCTCCTTCAGTTCGTTCATCGTAGGAAGAAGGGAATATTTGTTTTTATAAGGCTTATCCTCATCATTTTCGGCATTGGGGTCACCGCCAATCCAAGAAGCACCCGTTTCAATACGAGCACGGGTATCACGGCCAAATGAGAATGAAGGCACAACCTGATGGTTGTAATCTTCTGACGTTGCATTAAGCATATTTACCATTAAATTTTCAAGGGAATCAGCATACTCATCATAGGGCCAGCCCTGAATTGAGGTGCCGTAAGAATACCACGAAAGAGCATCAACATCAAGAGCGTATGCCGCATCAATATCATCATACTTTGTATATGCGCCGATGATGTAAAGTGATTCTGTAACACCTGAGTTTGCCGCCATCTGACGAAGTTTCTGAATTTTTTCCGCATCCCAGTTAGCCGTTAAACTGTAAAGGAAAACTACGGGGCGGTTATCTACCCTGAGCCATACGGGGTCCTTCATTGCAGTAAACATTTCCTTCATTGTTACGGTACTGCGCATAGTTTCTAAAATAGCCGTCATTTCAATAAGGTCTTTGTTTGCGCTTTCAAGATGCATTTTTCTGGGTTGACTCATATTTTCGGTAGTATCATACCAAAGGTATGCAAAATAATCGAGTCCTGCATCGTGAGCGTACTTTGCTTCTTTTTCCCACGTTTCAACGGTATATTCGGGGAAAGAAACGGTACCGTCAGCATTTACCTTTGAGAAGAAGGGTGCCTGATTATGATACTTTGCAGGCGAAAGTATCTTTGCAACCTGACTTGCAGGGTCCGTACCGTTAGGTGTTGATTTTGTAAAAGCATCCCAACGGAAAGCACCTATTTTTGTATAGTTGCTTCTATTTACAGGTGTTTTTTCGGGAATTTTAACAAACTCGCCAAAGGTTGGTGAAACTGAGCTAACGTAGAAATCGTCAATATACAATTTTGCGCCGTTTAATTTTGCAACTAAACCGTCAAAGCAGAAGTTCCATTCTCCGCCTGAAACTTTAAGGTCATTTTCTGTAACGGGCATAGTGATTTCCACAGTAGTCCATTGGTTTGCAACTGCGCTTACAGAGCCGATAACGCAGTAGTTTTTGCCTGCTGTCTCACATAATGAATATTCATTTGCATTTTTCGTACGGATTCGTGCCGTTGCAGAAAATGAAACGGTACTGAACACCTTAAAACAAATGGTAATATCGCCTGCTTTAGTGATATTTGACTGAATATAATTTTTAATATCAACCATAGGTGATGACCAAGCAGTGCCCACATCATATCCGGAATAACTTAAAACCTTGCCTTCACCTAAAGGATTTGATTCAACCTGTACTTTACCACTACTTTGGATTGACCAACTGTGCGTACCCTCCTCAAAGGTTGAATTATTTTCAGGTACAACGTTATGCTCTTCAAATGCTTTAGCAAAAACGTCTTCCCCATTTGCTGTTTCATTTTCTACAGCAAAAGTTAAGCCTAAATCTGCGCAGGAAATTATCAATACAAATATAAGCAAAACACTTAAAAGTTTCTTCATATACATTTTCCTTTCTTTTTTTGTGTATAAAAACCTTATTATACAGTATATCATATTGTTTATAAAAAGTCAAAAAAATGTTACATAATTTTAAACAAAAAAAGCACAGCGAAAACTGTGCTTACATGTTTATAATTCTCTTATTCATTTCCTGTGCATAAAGAAAAGTTTGCTGTGTGCCACCGCTTCTTCCGCGGTAGTAGGAAATCACTACCTGCGATTTATCTACCATATATTTATTGCGGGCATGCATACAGCCGGTAATATATTTTTTTGAAAGTACCGTAACTGCGTTGGCATTATCAAGAATGTTTTTATAGCGTTCTTTTTGCGCGTTATTCCATCTGCTTTCCTGCCCAAGACAAGGCACGGCTATTTCAAGAAAAATATCTTTTTCCTGCTTTTTTTCAATTATAACTTCAGCGGCAATGGTATCAAAACCCAGTGCGCCACCTGATATAAAACGCGTTGCACCCTGCAGGATAAGTTCATCAATAGTCAACGATAGTTTTTGCTTTAATTGTTCAACGTCTACGTCGATTATCCTGTGTCCCGTAAAACAGCAGGTCATATTTCATTGCCACCCTTTCAGTTTAATCCCAATACTTTGCACGACGACGCTTTTCAATGGCATTATAAATCAGTACCGCACCGATTGCAACAATTAACACAATGCAAATTATCGGCATCATTATACCAAAATCGCTATCCTGAATTTTCAAGGAATCCCAGCACTCGTTAAGATAATACTGTGTTTCATCATCAAGGCAGATAAAGCCTTCCTTTTTAAAGTTAAAGGAGTTTTCACCATAAAGAAGCTCGTAGCCGTCCTCACTGATTTCATTATCAACGAAATACTTATAATAAGGGTCGTTCTGCACCATTAAATTAGGCGAGCCGTAGCAGATATATTCGGCATTGATTGCCGCAATGCTCTTTGTGGGATCAGAATCCGTTGAAAGCATAAAGTTAATGTATTCCTCTGCGATTTCAGGATGCTTTGAGCTTGTAGGTATGCACATTGCATCAAGGAAAGAGTTTGAACCTTCTTCAGGATAGAACATACAAAGTTCATAGTCCTCGCAGTTCCACATCATTGTAAAATAGTCGCCACCGTAATAAGGTGCAATGGCGGCATTGCCCGTTTCCATTTTATTGAAAACTTCGTCCATAACGTATTTTTGTATTAACGGTTGCTGTTGTTTGAGAAGTTCAAGGGAACGGTCATAAACGCTTTTGCCGTCAGGTTCAGATACAGACTTGTTAATATAGCTGACGTCGCCATCATAGTTATCCTCATTCATAAGAATAAACTGTGCGCTTGCAAAGGCATCGCGGGAGTTATTGAACTGAAGAATACCTAAATCCTTGTACTTTTCATTCCATAAAACGCCCCAGCCTTCCTTTTCAAATTCTTCCTGCGAAAAATCTTCAAAGGTGTTTTCAAGAATGGTTTTATTGTAAATTATGCCAACCTTGCAGAATGTGTAAGTAGCCGAATAATATACCTTTTCACCGTCTTTTTCAATATAGGAAACGTTTTCGGCAAGATACTGCTCGCCTATATTTTTAAAGTTAGGAATATTATCAATGTTTATAGGCTGAATAAGTTTTTCGTCTATCAGCTTGTTTATAAGATAATCAGATGGAATGATAATATCATAGGAAGCATCTGAAGTTGTCATTTTAGCATAAAGGTCTTCGTTTGAAGTATAGGTTGTATAATTTACTTCAAGATTTTTTCCCGGATATTTTGCGTTATAGTACTTTTCAAACTCATCATTAACGTTTAAATAAGGAATTTCCATAACGTTGCCGTCCTCATCCTCATATTCCCAACTGCCGTCGCCATCGGAAATATATTCACCCCAGTTGAAAACGTTAAGAACGATGGTTTCTTCACTTTCACTTTCGCCACAGCCTGCAAAAACGGAAAACGCAACAAGAAGCACAAGTATTAATGAAATAATTTTCTTCATTTTACTGCCTCCTGCTGTTTTTTTAATTTTTTTGCCTGACGTCTTGCCTTGATTTCGTCCTTTGAGCCTGCAACGTTTGCAAGAATCAAAAGAACGAATATAGCAATAATCATAAACGTTGAAAGTGCGTACATATCAGGTGTTACGGTACCTTTGCCGGTCATTGAATAAATAAGCAAAGGAAGCGTTTGCACTGTTGATTTGGGACGGACGAAATAGCTTATAACAAAATCGTCAAAGGACATTGTGAAAGCCATAATCATACCTGTTAAAATACCGGGCATAAGTTGCGGAAGTTCAACCTTAAAAAACGCTTGAAAGGGTTTACAGCCTAAATCAAGGGCGGCTTCAGTCTGCGATTTATCCATTTGCTTGATTTTGGGCAATACGGAAAGAATAACGTATGGCAGACCAAAGGTTGTATGAGCAATCAAAAGACTTATCATATCCATTGTGTCATCACTTTTGATAAAGCCGAAGGTTGCAAGTGTGCCCATAAAGAGAAATGCCATTGAAACTGCCGTAACGATTTCGGGGTTAACCATAGGTATGTTTGTTACGGTCATTACACTGTCTTTAATAAAGCGTTTTTTGATTTTTGAAATGCCCAATGCGGCAAAAGTGCCGATAATCGTTGCCACAACTGACGACGAAACGGCAATTATAAGTGAGTTTATAAGTGCTTCCTTGGCAAGTTCATTTTTGAGAATTGATTCGTACCATTTAAGCGAAAATCCGCCGAAAACACCTGTACTTTCCAATGCGTTAAAGGAAAAGAATATAAGGATAACAATAGGTGCATAGAGAAGCACAAAGCATAAGGATATATAAAATTTACTGCTTTTCATCAGCCAAGAAACCCTCCTGCCGCCGTAGTATCGTCATCATCTGTATAGTGATTCATAATCAAAGTGCTTACAACAATCAAAATCATAAGCACAAATGAAAGGGTTGCACCTTTGTTGTAATCGTGAGAAATTGAAAGCATTCTTGCCTCAATGGCGTCACCGATAAGATAGGTGTTTGCACCGCCCAATCGCCTTGAAATATAGAAAGTGGAAACGCAGGGCACGAATACCATAGTGATACCTGAAATTATGCCTGAAACACTTAAGGGCACGATAACCTTGATAAGTGCCTGAAAAGCATTACAACCTAAATCCCTTGCGGCTTCAACAAGCTTATCATCAAGCTTTGTAAGCACCGAATAAATGGGCAGAATCATATATGGTAAAAAGTCATAAACCATACCGACAATTACGGCAAAGCGCGTATCCATTAATTCAACGTGCATACCAAAAAGTCCTAAAAACTGATTTATAAGACCGTTTTTCTCCAATAAAATTGCGATTGAGTCGGTACGGATAATGAAGTTTATCCACATTGGAAGCATTACCAGCATTATAAGAATTTTTTGCGTTAAAGGCTTTGTTCTTGAAATTGCAAGGGCAAGAGGATAACCTATAAGCAGGCAGATTGCCGTAGCAATAAAAGCCATCATAACAGAGAGCATAAAGGTTGATGAATAATGCCCAATTATTGAAAAATTCTCAAAACCTGCAAAATTACCTGAAGCATCGGTAAATGCGTAATACAAAACGTATATAATCGGCACGATTATAAACAGTACCGCCCACACGTAGTAAGGTGTGGCGGAAATCTGCTTCATAAAAGAGTTTCTCTTCATTCCTCAATTACCTCCAGCGCATCTGAAAGTTCTTCAAACTCATCAGAGAATGAGGAATAATCGCCAAACATATCTGAATATTCTGATTTTTTCATAACGTGAATTGCATCGGGCTCAATATAAAGTCCGATTTTTTCGTTTACACCAACGTAATCAGTAGTTTGTATCATCCATTTGAAACCACCGATATCAACGATAATTTCGTAGTGCACGCCCTTAAAGGTAACGGAAGTAACGGTTCCCTTGAGCATTGCCTTTTCTAAAGAAACAACGTCTACGTCTTCAGGTCTTACAACAATATCAACAGGCTCATTTTTCTCAAAGCCCTTGTCAAGACACTCAAATACCTGACCTGAAAATTTAGCCTTAAAATCATCTAACATAACACCGTCAATGATGTTTGATTCACCGATAAAGTCAGCAACGAAAGCATTTTTCGGCTCGTTATATATATCGGTAGGAGTACCAATCTGCTGAATTTTGCCATCAGCCATAACAACGACGGTATCGGACATCGAAAGAGCTTCTTCCTGGTCGTGCGTTACGTAAATAAAGGTAATACCCGTTTTGTGCTGAATGTTTTTAAGTTCATTCTGCATATCTTTTCTTAATTTTAAGTCAAGTGCGCCTAAAGGCTCGTCTAAAAGAAGCACTTCAGGGTCGTTTATAAGTGCGCGGGCAATGGCAACACGCTGTTGCTGACCGCCTGAAAGTGTATTGATATTTCTCTTTTCAAAACCTTTAAGGTTAACCATTGCAAGCATTTCCTTAACGCGTGTGCGAATTTCTTCGTCCTTGACTTTTTTAAGGCGAAGACCGAATGCAACGTTTTCATAAACGTTAAGGTGCGGGAAAAGAGCATATTTCTGGAAAACGGTGTTGATATTGCGCTTATAGGGCGGAATATCGTTTAAAATCTTATCTTCAAAGTAAACCTGTCCCTCATCGGGAGTTTCAAAGCCTGCGATAATTCTTAAAGTGGTAGTTTTACCGCAGCCTGATGGACCTAAAAGAGTCATAAACTCGTTTTCGCGAATGTAAAGGCTTATATCGTTGAGGACGGTTTCGCCATCATAGCTTTTAGAAATATTTTTTAAATCAACAATTATCTTTTTCATAAAAATCTCCTTTTAAAAGCTGGGCGGTGTGCTTACCCAAAGCACCGTTGCCTCAGTATTGCCTGCGTTTTCAATATAATGGGGATGGTTTGAATTAAAATAGAAGCTGTCGCCTTTTTTACATTTCTTTTTTATTTTACCGCACACAACGAAAACCTTGCCCGATAAAACGTAGCCGAATTCTTCGCCGTCGTGTGGGTCGTCAACCTCAGTTTTGCTATTGCCTTTAAGGTTTACGATTATAGGCTCCATAGAATTTTTCTGTGCAGACGGCACAAGCCACGTAACCGAAAGATCTTCTGACTCTTTTACGAAATAATCTTCAGGGGCGTAAGTTATCTTCTCCTGAGTTTCTTCGTTAAAGAAATCCTTAAGATTAGTGCCGAGGCACTCTAAAATGTCCATAAGCGTCGCGATGCTCGGGCTTGTCAGATCTCTTTCGACCTGAGAAATAAAGCCTTTTGAAAGCTCGCA
>JAZROC010000145.1:0-10319 GCA_045648525.1 Clostridia bacterium | reverse complement strand
TTGTTTTTACGGGACATCTTTTGTGTAATGCTCCTTCAATTTTAACAGTGCTTGTAATCATACGCATTGGATTTATGAGTTCATTTTTTCCGTATTCAGCGCCTCTTTCACAAGCATTTCCCAACACTTTATAATCATTATTTTCGTCGATTTTTAAATGGCAACCTTTAGGGCACACAATACAAATAAGTTCTTTCATACATTATACCTCGCTTTGTATCTCAACTAAAATTTCGCCTTTTGCTTTTTTCAAAAGCACAGACGGCAAAATTATATGCTCCATTTCACCGGGAGCCATATGCTCACGCTTAAATGATGCAATTTTTTCACCATTAGACGTTACGTTTATAACACTATCGTGCATAATTCTGTTAACTCTGAAGAAAACGTCAGTATTTTTCTTTTCTTCAGTTAACCTTATCTTCTGGGGTACGGTATAAGTAACACCATTGCCATTCTTTAAATAAAGAATTTCGCCTTCACATTGTCCATTTACAACGTATTCAGCTGCCGCTTTACCTGCGCGTGCGCTTTCCTGTGTAACATAGTCAACAAGATCATGTACGTGAACAACGTTTCCGCAAGCAAAAACACCATCCATACTTGTTTCCATATTTTCATAAACAATTGCGCCATTTGTTCTTGGGTCAATTTCAATTCCTGCACCGCGCGTAAGTTCATTTTCAGGAATAAGTCCAACAGAAAGAAGTATTGTATCGCACTCAAATTCCATTTCTGTTCCTTTTATGGGTTTTCTATCTTCACCGACTTTTGCAACAATAACTTTTTCAACGCGTTCTTTACCTTGAATATCAATAATAGTATGTGAAAGATATAACGGAATATCAAAGTCATTAAGGCATTGAACGATATTTCTGTTAAGACCACCTGAATACGGCATAACTTCAACACAAGCAAGAACTTTTGCTCCCTCAAGCGTCATACGACGTGCCATAATAAGCCCGATATCGCCACTGCCTAAAATAAGAACACGTTTACCTACCATATAACCATCAATATTAAGATATTTCTGCGCAGAGCCTGCTGTAAAAACACCTGCAGGTCTGTCACCGGGAATAGATATTGCACCACGAGTGCGTTCACGACAACCCATAGCAAGAATAATTGATTTTGCTTTTAATTGCATAAATCCATCAACACTATTTACGCACGAAACTGTTTTATCTGCACTTATGTCAAGCACCATAGTATCAAGTTTAACCTCAACAGAGGTGCTTTGAAGCATTTTTACAAAACGTTCAGCATATTCAGGACCCGTAAGTTCTTCCTTAAAATAATGAAGACCAAAGCCATTATGAACGCATTGATTAAGTATTCCGCCTAATTCTTTATCTCTTTCAATAATTAAAATATTTTTTGCGCCACTTTCAAAGGCAGAGCAAGCGGCACTAAGACCAGCAGGACCACCGCCGATAACTATAATATCATACATATTATTTTCCCTCCTTTGTCTGACTTTTCAAAATATTACTTCCATTTTTATCTTTTAGAATTTCCAATGGATCTAAATTTAATTCGCGTGCAATAATCTCAACAACTTTCGGACCGCAAAAACCTCCTTGACATCTTCCCATACCTGCATTACATCTGCGTTTTACACCATCTACCGTGCGTGCAGGCAATGGAGAATGAAGTGCTGCAACAATTTCACCTTCAGTAATTGTTTCACACCTGCAAATAACTCTGCCGTAAAGAGGATTCTTTTTTATAAGTTCAGCCTTTTCATCGTTTGAAAGCTCTTTAAATACGATATGTTCTCTTTCAGTCTGATAGTTTTCTTTTTCAACTAATTCAAGACCTTCGCCATTGAGAATTTTTACTGCTTCATCTGCAATAGCAGGTGCAGCAGAAAGTCCCGGAGATTTAATGCCGGCAAGATCAACAAAACGAGGTGACGCAACACCGATTACAAAATCTTCTTTATCAGAATTCGCACGCATACCCGCAAAATTTCTGATAGAATTTCTATAATTTATTTCATCAACGCTCTTTGCCGCAGTATTTCTTACAAATTCAAGTTGAGATGCCGTTGTATTAACCTTGTCCTTATCATCGCTTCCCGTTGCATCAGGTCCAACAATAAGATTGCCGTGAACAGTCGGTGACACAAGCACACCTTTTCCTACGCTTGAAGGACATTGAAATAATGTACAGTTTGCCCTAAAACCCTCTGCTTTATCCATAAGATAATACTGACCTTTGCTGGGGATAATTTTAAAAGTAGGTTCAGCAACCATATTATGAATTACATCACTATAAACACCGGCTGCATTAACAATATATTTTGCATCAATTCTATTATCATCTGATAAAATCGTATAATATCCGTCATTTTTCTGTATATCGGATACATTAAAATTAAAAATAAATTCAGTACCGTTTTCAGCGGCAACTTCAGCAAAAGCAATAGCATATTCCCAAGGGTTAATTACACCTGCAGAAGGCGCCCACAAAGCACAAATAACTTTTTCACTGACATAGGGCTCACGTTTGCGAACTTCAATACCATCAATAACTTCAATACCCGGCACACCGTTTTTTACACCGCGTTCATAAAGTTCGTTTACAGTTTTGGCTTCCTCTTCGCTAAAAGCAAGAACCATTGAACCAATATTTTTATATGGAACGCTTAATTTTTTCGATAATTCTTTTGCCTGCAAACATCCATCAACATTAAGTCTTGCCATAAGCGTATCAGGTTCAGGGTCATATCCTGCGTGGATAATAGCACTGTTTGCGCGTGTAGCACCTAAAGCAACGTCATTTTCTTTTTCGATAAGACAAACTTTTAAATTATACTTTGAAAGTTTGTATGCCGTTGCACAACCAATTACGCCACCACCAATAATCGCAACATCAAACATAAATAACAAATCCTCCTCAATAAAAAAAGAGCAATATTTATACAACTATCCCTTAGTTTGGAACGTTGTACTAATATTACTCTCAAATCTCTGTATAAAAGTACACTTATATTATATCATTTTATTGTAAAAAAGCAAGTATTTTATTAAAATAAATCAAGATTTGTACCAGAAACTGCCGTTGCGCCTGCTGATAAAGCCTGTTCAATATCTTCTTTATCTCTTATCATACCGCTTGCAATTACGGGAAGGTCGGTTATTTTAATAATTTCCGATATAGTTTTTGTACTGCAGGCGGGCAAAACTTCAACAACGTCCATAGCAGTATTGTTTAACTGTTTTTTAAGGTTATTAAATGCAAGTGAATCAATTAAAAAGAAGCGTTGTACAGTTAATAATCCTTGTGATGCCGCGCTTTTTATTAATGTTTGCTTGGTAGAAATAATGCCGTCTGCGCCTGTATTTTTTGAAATAAATTCAACTGCAACTTCTTTTGAAGAAAGTCCTTCAATCAAATCAATATGAACAAATGCTATCTTATTTGCTTCTTTTAATTTTTTTACAATATGGCAAATGTTCATTACCGAACCATATAAAATAAAAACAACCTTATTGTCGGATTTAAGAACGTTATTAAGTCCCTCATCATCTTTTATTGCACAAACAAATTTACTTTCATTTAAAAGCTTTTTTAATTCTTCTCTTGTCATATTAATCACCTATCTGTCAACCCAGCGACTTTTAACACTGACGTGCATTATATAATCTTTTCCTGAATATGTATTTTTTTCATAAAGAATCGGTCTATTTTCATCATCAAGGCTGATTCCTTCAGTTTTTAAAACAGCTGCACCTTTTGATAAATTAAGAACTTCTTTTTCTTCCTTTGTTGGCATTTCGGCAACAATCGCAATATCCTGCCTTGTTACCGTCCACCCGTATAATTCTTTTAATTCTTCATACAAAGAATTTTTTAATTCCAATTTATCAGGACTTGAACAGTATTGTAAAGGTAAATACACGATTTCAATACCAACAGGAACATTATCAGCAAGCCTTAATCTTTTTATCATAAAAAAAACTGAACTTTTGGGCAAGTGCATCGCGACAGAAATATCATCGTCACAAATAAATGTTTTTTCAAGAATTTCGCTTGAAGGAACAGAACCATTACTTTTAACCATTTCAGAAAAGCTCATAATATCACATTGAGAAAATCTGTTTGAGGAAACAAAGGTACCGCTTCCTCTTGTTCTGTATAGGATTCCATCACGGGTAAGTTCATCTAATGCGCGACGAACAGTCATTCTGCTCACGTTCAATTCTTCACTAAGCATATTTTCAGAAGGCAGACGCATATTTTTTCTATAAATGCCCTCGTTAATTTTTCTTTTTATATCTTCTTTTATTTTAATATAAACAGGAACATTTTTATTCATTCAAATCACCGAACACTATTGTAACAAATTTTTATAAAAAAATCAACCCCAATATATTTTTCCGTTTAGCCACGGTCTGATTATTCCTTCAATATTTTTTCCGCAAGCTTTACTCATCGAATCAATAAACTCTTTTTTTGATGCATTTTTGAATTTATTACTTTCAAAATATGTTTTAATTCCATTAAAAAAGTTATTATCTCCAACTTTAGTTCTTACTTCATCAAGCATTAACGCTGAAACGTCATATACTAACGCATCATATAAAATCCAATGTTCAAAATCAGTTGTTTTTCTTTCAATATTTTTTGTAAAATTTATATTGGAACTGTTCAAAATATCAAAAACAACTTTACTGTAAATTTCTCCTTCATTTAAGAAACTTTTATATCGTTCGCGCCCGTACATTTTTTCATAATATAAAGCAACTGCATACTGTGTCAAGCCTTCATCTAACCACGCTTCATTTATCTCATTATTCCCCACAATTCCATACCACCATTGATGTGCGATTTCGTGAACAACAACTTCCTCCAGAGCTTCAAGGGCAGAGCCATTATATAAATCTGTATTAATAAAAACAAGATTAGGATATTCCATTCCACCAATATAAAAATCTGTTTCAGCAATGCACAACGACGGATAAGGATATTCACCAAAAAGTTGATTAAAAATCTTTAATGCATTTTCAGCAAAATCAACAGTCTTTTTCCCTATTTCATCATCCTTAAGATAATATGAATATATAAAAGTATCCCCTGACTGCTTTGTTACAACGTTATACTTTTCTGAAATAACAAATGCAAAATCACGAATATTTTCTCCTTTTACAGTCCATTTTGTTTTCGTTGGATCAATTATTTCTTTTTTTATAATCTGACCGCTTGTTCCGATACGAAATTCAGGTGACAGCATCAAAGTTACGTTATAATTTGCACATTCAGAAAAAAACGGATCCCCAATAGAAGTATATATTGATTTATAAGGTTCACCATCAACAAAGGGACATAAAACAGGATACCAATTACCAAAATTAAACGTATTCTCTCCATAACCAAAACGCGACGGACTATATGGTAGAATTTCATTAAAAATTATTTTGATATCAAGACTTTTTCCGCCCTTAATTTCAGGAGTACTTATTTTTAAAATCTGTTCATCTTCTTCCACTTCAAAAGCAATTTTTTTATTATTTATAAAAACATCTAAAATATCTATTTGCCCTTTATTAAAACCATTAGGATATGCCTCGTGAACCCTATCATTTACCGTTGTATTATTTATATTTTTTTCATCTTTAAACGCATTAGGATATAAACAAAAGAAAAGTTCGTTAACGGCAAATTCGTTGTTGTTTACATACTCAAGAATTAACTCGCCTTTCAAATTATTTTCAAACACAGTTGCATCAATATTGTACGTAGTAACTTTATTATTTTGTTTAGGTATCAGCCATAAAACAAAACTCGCGGCAAAAATTGATAAAACAACAAACAGGCAAATAAGCTTATTTTTTAATTTTTCCAAAATATTCGACTCCTTTTCAAAATTAATACTTTATCTATCTGCATTTTTATGATATAATAACAAAGAATATGCTAAAATGTTTAGGAGTAAGTTTATGTCAGGAAAATATTCGGCTAATAATCCATTATCAGATATCATTCCGTTAGAAGGAGCTTTTGTATCATCTTTTTTATATGATATGCCTCCTATTACAGCGAAAATATATATTTATCTGTTATATCTTTGCAATCATCAGGATATAATTATTAATTCATTTGTTGATATCGCAAAAAAAATGGGTTGCACCGCCACTGACGTTAATGATTCAATGGAATATTTAAGCAAAAAACATTTATTAAATTATACTTCTCGTCCATTTTCTTTTGAAATACTCAGTGTGCAGATTGCATCAAAAAATACAGGTGCATACGCGGCCGATGCATTAACTGCATATTCTGACTATTTTGCAGGAATAAGAGCTCTCTTCCCGGGAAGAAGCATCTCAAACGGTGAATATGATAAAGCACGTGATTGGATTGAAATATACGGCCTTTCTGTAGAAACTTCATTATTACTTATTTCCCATTGCATCAGCATTAAAGACAATTCAATTTCCTTTACTTATATTGATAAAGTTGCACAGACCTGGTCAAATGAAAATATTGTTACTGTCGAAAAAGCCGAAGAATATCTTGCAATAGAAGAAGCAAAAAAACACGAGGTTTCAAAACTTTTACTTCACCTCGGCATTAAAAGAATTCCTACCGTTGACGAAATTAATTTATACCGCCGTTGGACAAATGAATTAGGTTTTGAATTAAAAGGTATTAAAGCGGCATGTCAGGAAACAACTAAATCGCTTAACCCAAGCCTTGCTTATATAAACAGAATTCTTGAAAATCTTCATTCTTTAAATCTTCATAGCGAAAAACAAATCAAGGCATACCTTGCCGAATCTGATACGGAAAAAAGACTTCTTTCCGCTATTCTTTCTGAATTAGGCGAACGTTCACGTATTATAACAACTGTGCACACAGAAGCATTAAAAAGTTTTAAAGAAGCAAAATTCACAGACGAAATATTACTTTTTATTGCAAAAACAATGTGCGAAAACGGGCTTCATACTTTTACTAAATATGTTCAAAAAATTGAAGAATTAATAAGCAAAAATATTTCTGATAAAGAAGAAATTATAAAAACTTTTGAAAAGAAAAGTTCAACTGTATCGCAGAAGCCTGCAAAAAATAATTTCAGTGGCAGAGATAATTCGGCATATAATGATTCATTATTTGACGACATTTCAAAATTAGAGGTTTGATATGGATATTAATGTTATAAATAAAATCGAAAAACGTTTAAGTCAATATCGATTAAAAGCGCAATTAAAATATCAGTCTGAAACAGACGCACTTTTTAAAAATTTTCCTGAATTATCTGTGCTTGAAAAGAAAAAACGCTTAATTGTCAGTGATTTTAAACTTTCAAAAGAAGTAAAAAATATGCAACTTGAACATTTAAAATCCGAAATCGAAAAATATATAAAAGAAAACAATATAACGCTTCCGACCGAAACCCATCATTGTAATCTATGCAACGATAGCGGATACGTTGAATCAGACGGAAAACAAAAACGTTGCGAATGTTTTGAAAAAATGATTATGGAAGAATCGTTAAAAGAAGACTGTATTAATTCAACAAAAAGTTTTGATGATTTTAATGAAAATATTTTTGATTCAAACGTAAAAAATGACGTTATTAAAATAAAAAATTTCCTGATAAGTTATTCCGAAGCTTTTCCCTCTGTAAAAAAGCCGAATATATTTTTAACGGGAAATACGGGAACAGGCAAAACCTTTCTAATGTCGTGCCTATATTACGAATTAAAGAAGAGAAACGTAAGCTCTTTATTTATTACTGCAGGCAAACTTTTTGATATTTTACGAAAATATGCGTTTAATCAGATACCTGATATTGACGCATTATTAAACGTTGATATATTATTAATTGACGATTTAGGCACAGAACCAATGTTCAATAACATTACAAATGAATATTTATTTTTATTAATAAACGAGCGTATAAGATATCAAAAACCGATTTTAATATCAACAAATTTACTTCCCATAGAAATTAAAAATCACTATAACGAGCGCATTTCATCACGTTTGCTTGATAAAAGTATAACCAATATTATTTCACTGCCGGGAAGCGATTTGCGTTTAAGGTAAAAATATGTTAAGCAAGATTAAAGATAATATTTTAAAAAACAACCTTATCGAAAACAACGAAAAGATTGTTATTGGTTTTTCAGGCGGTGCTGATTCTGCCTTACTTGTTTATGCGTTAAAAAAACTTGAATATAACGTTTGTGCAGTACATATTCACCACGGAATACGCGGAAAAGAAGCAGACAGAGATGCTGCTTTTGCAAAAAATTTCTGTCAAAAATATCATATTGATTTTTTTGAAGAAAAAATTGATATTCCTGCTATTGCGAAAGAAAAAAATCTTTCTTTAGAAACTTGTGCAAGAGAAGAACGCTATAAAATTTTAAATTTTTTCGCAGAAAAATTCAATGCTAAAATCGCAGTTGCACACAATAAAAACGATCAGGCTGAAACTGTTTTTATGCACTTGCTTCGAGGAAGTAGCTTAAACGGATTATGTGGTATGCAATTTAAAAGCGGCAAAATAATCCGTCCTATATTAAATATTTCAAGAGAAGATATTGAAAAATTTAATATAGAGAATGGAATTGAATACATTACCGACTCTACAAACAATATTAATGATTATACCCGTAACAAAGTAAGGCTTGATGTTTTACCATATATAGATAAATCATTAAATGCCGACACAATAAACGCACTTACAAAATGTGCTGAAACTCTTAATGAATATAACAGTTTTATTAACGAAGTTGTTATGCAATACGCGAATAAATATATTGCATCTGCCGATAACGAAGTTACACTAAAAATCGACGCACTTCCATATATTATTCAAATCGAACTAATAAAAGAATGTATAAAAAAATTAAACGGAAATATTGTTGATATTGAAAAAATTCATCTTGAAGATATTTTTTCTCTTATAGATAAAAATTCAGGAAAAGAAATTCATTTACCTAATTTTATAAAAGTAAAGAAAATATATGATACATTACTTTTTATAAAAAACGACGTGAATTTTTCCGGTGAATATATTTTTCAACCAGAAGTAACATATCAATGGAAAAACAATTTAATAAGTAGTTCATTTACAAAAAATTACAAAAAAGAAAAAAATTGCGAATTTGTTGATTTTGAAAAAATTCCATCTGATTTAATCTTAAGAACTCGCCGTGAAAGCGATTATATTTATCCATTAGGCTCAAGCGGAAAATGCACACTAAAAAAATATTTTATTGATAAAAAAATTCCTTTAAACGTGCGTAATGAGCTTCCGCTTTTAACAAAAGGAAACGAAATTTTTCTTATTATGGGCTACACAGTTTCAGAAAAAGTAAAAATTACAAATTCGACAACCGAGTTTTTAAAACTTTTTTGGAAGAATTAACGCTGTTTTGGGGTATAATATAATAAAATTTTATATAATTTCAACATAACAACATATGTTTCACAGACTTTTCATTGTTAAAATTGAATTTTAGTGTTATAATAGTCAAAATAAAAAATTTGAAAGGATTACTAAATGAAAAAAAATAAATTTATTTACGCTCTGATTTATATTGCACTCATTGTAGTTGTAATATTTGTTGCATTCGGTGGATTGCAAAACAAATCGCTTGAGCAAAAGGATATCGCTTCTTCAGAATTTTTAAAGAAATTACAGAATAACGAATTCAAATACGTTCTTGTTGTTAATCAAAAAACAGTTTATTGTGTTACTTATGATAACGTAAACAAGGTTGATTTTGAAAAAGAATCAGAAAAACTCAACAGCGAAGTTCAGAAAAAATACGAATACAAGGCATCTATTACCTATACTGAAGAGTTTGGTAAAGCGTTGGATTCAGCCGCAAACAAGTATGAAACTTTCAGTTATAACGATATAATTGTTAGCCCCCCATGGTATCTTGAGTATCTTCCATATATTTTCTTGTTTATCATAATCGGTATAACTATTTATTTCTTTGTTTCACAAACTTCCGGCAACGGTAAAGCAATGCAGTTCGGCAAATCAACAGCAAAGCTTTATGATGATAGTAAGAAAAAAGTAACTTTCAATGACGTTGCAGGCGCAGATGAAGAAAAAGAAGAACTTGAAGAAATTGTTCAATTTTTAAAGCAACCTGATAAATTTACAAAAATGGGAGCAAGAATACCCAAAGGTGTACTTCTTGTAGGCCCTCCCGGAACAGGTAAAACTCTTTTGGCAAAGTCTGTTGCCGGTGAAGCAGGTGTTCCCTTCTTCTCAATTACCGGTTCAGATTTCGTTGAATTATATGTTGGTATCGGTGCGGCACGTGTCCGTGATTTATTTAATC